>JBFJVP010000146.1:0-7336 GCA_041624075.1 Thermoplasmatota archaeon
ATCCGGCAACAGGGCTACGTCGCTTGTGGGCCTGGGCACTGTTCTGAACTTGCCACGGGACCTAGACCCCGGAGACGTCGTGGAATTCCGGGTGTCGCCACGGGAGTTGGTGGCGGCGTTGGAGCGCCTGCGGCCGCAGCGGCCCGCGTTTCGCGTCGAGTTGACGGTGTACGGGGGCGGAAAAGTGGTTTCCGAGACCCTCGCCGTTCCTACGTCGTGGCATTCACGCTTGTCGCCGGTGCGCCGGGCCGAGCGGCTGAGGGATTCCCGCCACGGCGACCGGGACACGCGGGCGCCTCGCTCGGGTCAGGGGCGCCCATAGAATTTTTCAGGCCATTCGTGGCCGATGGCCCACGCCGCCTGCTCCGTCAGATCACCGTTTTGCAGCAGGCCCTTCACTCGCTTGGGCACGGTGTCGCATGGCATGACCACGTTGGGCCGGGTGGGCTCGTCGATGTAGTCCGTCTCCAGCATGAATCGGGTGCTTTGCTTGGCAAGTGCCTTGCGGATGTTGGATCGACCGGCGATGATGCTGGGAAAGACGCCGTGATGCTCCTCCTGGGCAACCAAGGGGCCGCAATAGTGCTTGATAACGCGCTCCCGCGGCAGGCCCGCGCGATCGGCCATCTGGCCAAACTCCAGCATCGTCGCCGCCTCTGTGTGCTCGGTGTGCAACAGGATGGGGACTCCGGCGTCGCGGGCCTTGCCCATGCCGTACTCCAGCAGCGCATTGCTGCGGTCCCAAGCCTCGGAGTCCACCTCGAAGTGGGGGCGACCCACCTCACCGATGCAGACCGCCTGCTGTTCGTCACACAACCGGGCCGCCACATCGTAGCAGGCGCGGGCGAAGTCCTCGGCAGCATCCCAGCCGACGGACTCCGCGAGCTTCAGCGGTTCCAAGGGGTATGGGCCGAGGACAGTGTAAACGCGGCACCCCGTGTCCCGGCGGATCGTTTCGCCGAACGCGATGTGTTCAACACAGGTCTGCTCGAACGCCTCCACCCTGGTGGGGTAACTGGGCAATCGAACGTGGGCGATGCTGGTGCCGCCGGCGGCCATGAACTCCTTGACAGCCTCGATGCCCTTCCAGCCGTCTGGCTTGCAGTGGAAGTGGTTGTCATGTATGGGCAGGTCGTCAGGGATGACTTGGGTCACGGTTCACACCCGCAGCCGCCTGGCAGCCGCAGGGCGCCGCCATGGCTCACCGGTTGATGATGCCTGCCCTGGCTGCCAGCAGAGCGGCCACGCGAAGTGCCGCCCGGCGCCCGCCCGTCATTTGACCCCAAGTCGGCGGCACATAACCCTTATCGCTGCTTGTCGGCCTTCCAAGCCGGTGGTAGCTGTGCAACGCGTCCTTGCATCGATGGTAGTCTTGATCCTGTTCTCGGTGGCGCTTCCTAGCCAATCCCAGGACGTTCCTCGCCAGGCAGACCTGCGCGAACCGTCCTACAGGAACTGCATTTCAACTGGCCACCGAGAGGAATGGCCAACGGACGGGTTGACGGTCTGCACCGCCGGCAGCGAGCTGCCCGTCCTGCAAGTTTCCGCCAGCTACGAACACGTGTGCGTCTTGCTACAGAACCGGGACATCGACTGCTACGGCGACCTGAACTACTTCGGAGAGCCCGAGGACTACTTGGGCGGCGATGCGGTCCAGATGGAAGCCGGCATGGTCAACGTGTGCTATGTGGACACCTCGGGCAACGTGCCCTGCTACGGTGCCGAGTTCCACGGCCAATCCGACGGCTACTTCGGCGGCGACGCCGTTCAGACCTCGGCGTTCCGGCAGCACTCCTGTGCCCGCACCAGTGGCGGCAACGTGTACTGCTGGGGGGACAACAGCGATGGCCAAAGTGCCGACTACCTGGGCGGCGACGCCGTCGACGTGGACGTTGGCTTCTATCACACATGTGCCGTGAAGACCAGTGGCAACGTGGACTGCTGGGGCCGCAACATGTGGGGCGAATCGGATGGGTACAGCGGCGGGGATGCCGTGG
Source organism: Thermoplasmatota archaeon (assembly GCA_041624075.1). Classification (GTDB taxonomy): domain Archaea; phylum Thermoplasmatota; class E2; order JACPAO01; family JAHFTW01; genus JBFJVP01. Next base: position 1,998 of record JBFJVP010000146.1, read on the forward strand.
CCGTGGAAGTCGGACGAGACCACTCCTGCGCGCTGCTGTCTACTGGTAACGCTGTCTGCTGGGGCCGCAACCACCTGGGCCAGGGCAACGGCTACTCGGGCGGTGACGCGGTTGGCGTGGGAGTTGGAATCGTGCACTCGTGCGTTCTCACCAGTGGCGGAAACACCCACTGCTTTGGACGGGATGAGTACAATTCGCTCATGCAGTACACCGCCGGAGACGCCGTCGCCATGGAAGTGACCCGCTGGCTGACCTGCGTCCTGAAGAGCGACGCCACGGTCCACTGTGAGGGGCGCAACAACATGGGCCAAGCGCAGAACTACCCCGGACTCCCCGGGCCCGACGACTTCATCGCCAGCCTGATTGCGCCGGACCCGTAACCACCGTGCGTGCTCGGGGCGCAACAACGAAATAGCGCCTCGGCCAGGCAGGCCCATGCAACCAAGCGGAATGCTGCTTGCAGCCCTGGTTCTGACTGCTACAACCCTGGCCGGGTGCTCCGGCGGCCCAGCCTCGGACTTCGTCACCCCCGAGCAGGACGAAGAAGGGCGCTACGTGATCAAGATGACCTCTGGTTTGCGCTTCATCCCTGCCAACGCCGAGGTCCCCGCCGGCTCGACGGTGGTCTGGGTGCACGAGGGCGGCGGACTTCATGACACCGAAGCCGAGGACGGAAGCTGGAAGTCCGGCTTGCTGGATCAGGGTGAAGAATACGAAATCACCTTGGACGCAACCGGCTCTTACACGTACTGGTGCAACCCCCACCGCGCCAGCGGCATGTCGGGTGTCCTCCGCGTCGTCTAGTTGCCTAACGAGTCCTAGGACTTGCCGCGCAACTTGGGCAAGCTGGGCCGCCTGGCCAAGCGTTGCCTCAATTCTCCATCTTCCTGACCCCACGATCGCTGCGCAGCCAGCCGATCCAAGTCCTTGACGATCTGGCGGGCATGGGTCGCCGGGTTGATCACGCGGTACGCCTTGACGATCACGCCGTCTTCGTCAAGGAAGTACGTGCAGCGGCGAACCGCGAAGTGCTTTCGCCCCAGCATGCTGGTGCGCCAAGCCTCGTACAAGTCATGCACGTGGCCATCCACGTCGGACAGGAGATAGAAGGGAATCTGGTGCTCGTCGCGAAACGCAGCATGGGATTGGGGGCTGTCCAAGCTGACGCCCACGACCACTGCGCCCCGTCGTGCGATTTCCTCGTACTGGTCACGCAGGCTGCGCGCCTCCAAGGCACAAACCACGCCGTTGTCCCGGGGGTAGAAGTACAGGATGATGGGGCGCCCGCTCAGGCTGGACAGCCGAACGTCACGGCCCTCGGCATCCTTCAGGACGAAGTCGGGTGCAAGTTCCCCGGGCCGAAGCACGCGGCGTGAACCATGCGGCAACCACTTAGCCTTGACCTATGGAGCCATCACGGCGCCCGGCTCGATGGGGGCCTGCAGTTGCTGTTCGATTTCGCCGTCGATTTCGTCCATCAAATGGACTTGCAGGAGTGGGCCCACGATCCGGTGCCCCTGCGCCTCGATCCAGCCGAAGAGAGCTTGGCGCGCGGCCTCCAGCCCTTCCACGGGGCCCTCGTAGTCCAGCACCGCGTACGGGCCTTCTTCCAGTGTCTCCACGGTGGCCACGTCGTCGCCCTCGAAGTGACGCGGCGTGCCGACCAGCAGATCAACGTGGTGACCCGGCTCGAAGCGCGGCCCGTGTGGAAAGCGGATGGCACTGGGGCCACTGATGAGTTCCTGCATGATCAGGTGCTGGTACAGGGGCCGCCGTGTGTCGTCGACGGTTTCCAGGGGCCCACGGTGGGTAACCACGGCCACGCGGCGTTCAGCCAGGTGTTCGATGCGGGGCTTCACGCAGTCAGTTCCTGGAAGTCTGACAGGAGCTCGGCGGCGTGCTCGGCCGGCTTGACCTTCGCGTAGTGCTTGAGCACGATGCCGTCGGCGCCAACCAGGAACGTTTCACGGTTGATGCCCATGTACTTGCGGCCGTACATGTTCTTCTCCTTCCAGACGCCAAAGGCCTCCAGGTCTGCCTCGGTTGCGACAAGCAGCGGGAAGGGCAGGTCGTACTTGTCGATGAACTTCTGGTGGCTGGCCTCGTCGTCCTTGCTGACTCCAAAGACCTTCAGGCCAGCGCCGCCGAAATCAGACCACGCATCGCGAATGCCGCACGCCTCCTTGGTGCAGCCGGGCGTGTCGTCCTTCGGGTAAAAGTACAACACGTACGCGCTGCCCTTGAGCGACTCGTTGGACACTTCCTTTCCGTCTTGGTCCTTCATGGTGAACGCCGGCACCGGTTCGCCTTCCATGGAGTCGCGCAAATAGGCGGGGGCCTTGAATCCGTCGCACGGCTGGGCGCCGTGCACGCGCCCCACGCCCGGGGTGCCGCTGCGCGTCACCCCGGGGAGATGAAGGTCGGGCAGGTCCGGCAGGCAGGTCGGGCAGGCAGGCCGGGCAGGGCTGGCCCGCGGGGCTCGCAAACAGCGTTGCCACTAGGGCTGGGGCCGGTTGCTAGGCGAGTTCATGGCCGGGGGCGCCAGGCCGGGGAAAGAGCCGGTACCACAACACGATGGACCAAACGATCAGGTTCGCCACGAAGCCAGCCGACGCGACCCAGTGCCGGTGCCACACCCAATAAGCAAACGTACACCCCGAAGCAAACAGGATCAAGACAACGAAGGCCACAGAAAGATCGTCGGCCCGGCCCAGCTTGACCGTGCGCACCAACTGGGGAATCAGGGCCACCGTGAAGGCAATCGTTCCCGCCCAGATCAACACTTCACCGGCATCCAGGTGCGCCACGAGCAGCCCAGGCGAAGCCCCGCCATAAGAGCACTCCGCTAGGCCACCAAGACCCGGGCCCTGCCCAACCCGAGCGCGACCCGAGCCCAGCCCCGCGCCCGACCCGACGGCCGCGCCGCTCCCCTTAAGGCAACCTTCCAAGTCGCCAACCCATCCCCATGAACGTCCCCGAACCAGGCCCCATCGAAGCACCCACCGGCGAAGGCCGCCGCTTCGTCCTCCACGCCTTCGTGTGCGTCAGCGAATCCGCCTGCGCCATGGACGGCCCCGCCGTCGAGATCCGCAAATTCCTCAAAGGCAAACTCAAGGCAGCCGGCCTCAAGGAACAAATGCGCATCAACCAAAGCGGCTGCCTCGGCCAATGCGGCCACGGACCCATGCTCGTCGTCTACCCCGAAGGCATCTGGTACAGCCACCTCGACCTAGCCGACGCCGAACGCATCTGGGAAGAGCATTTGGTGGGTGGAAAGCCGGTCGAGGACCTGCGGTTCAAGACCAAGGAGCCAGGGACTAACGTGTTGCCCATGGCCAACGCCGCAGAGCGAATCGTCAACCCGGAACACCCCGCATTTAGTCCTTGTACGCGGTGTTGAGGGGCGGTCGGCAACGGCCGACCATAGGCCATCCACGGGCGGAACGAAAACACGAGCTAGGTACGCCAAGCCCGCATGATGCAGATTGACAACGCAGCGACAGCTTCCCCCCGTTTCCCGATCCCGCGCGGGCAGGCCCCTCGCGCTGGGCAACGTAGCTAACCGGCCAGCGGGCGTTCTACGACCATTAAGTGCTCAATCCCGATTCAACACTCATGCCCCATGGGCCCCACACGAAGATCGCCGTGGCGGCCGTGGTACTCCTGCTGCTAAGCGGATGCCTCAAACGCGGCGAGCCGACCAACGACCCGGAGGCCCATACCGGACTTCCCGGTGATGAGCTGCCAGCAAGCCGAAGTCAGAACGAGCCCACAGTGGCCCTGGAAACCCAATTGACGAATTGTACGTTGATAGGAACGTTCATCCTGACGCCCCGAGACACAATATCCGCGCAAGGGCCGGACGAATGGAGGTCCACGACGATTCATGATTGGCATATGTATTACACGTTCATCTGCACTCGCGTTGGTTTCGCTGGCGCCGAGCGTGGTCCGCTAGCCTTCGTCCTTGAGACAATCTCTGTTTCGAACATTCCGGCGAGGTGCGAGGGGCCTGCCGCCGGGGTGCCCGAATTCGTCTATGCCATCCACGCCGACGACGCCCAATTCGGGAGCGCGCTGTCACGGGCCCTGGGGGCTCCAGCCTACAACAGTTCCATTGACTGGGGGCCACGGGGCAGCCCAGGTGAAATGCTAGGCCGCCTTGAAATCCAGCCCTTGGGCCACGAAGCATCGTTCATCGACGCCCCTCTGCCAGTGACGGAAGCCACCAGGGAACGGCCCATGAGCGTGAGTTTCTTTTACACAAATGAGACGACGACGGCAAGGCTGACATTGGATGCCAGTGCTCGACAAGCCTCTTTCAATGACTACCGCGGCCTCGCCCAGTTCCGTGAACCCGCCATGGCTAGCCAAAGCCACATCACAACCTACCCCATCGCCAACTCCTATGCCTTCGACTACAACGCATCGGGGGTGGTACTCAATTGGGACGAACCCTTGTGTGGGTCCTAGTCGTCCTCACAGTTGCACCATCGGCGGCGCTGGCTGAAACCCCTCCCCTGGAGTTTGGTGCTGGCGCTACCCTGACGGGCACGAATCAGACATGGGACGCGACATGGGTCGTCCTGGTGTTTGGGCCTGGCGCTAGCTTTGCCATGCATGGCAATTTCCCCCAGGGCTATCGCGAGCAAACGTACCAGGAATACGAAGTGTCGGCGCAGGCCACGCCTGGAGTGGCAGGCCGCCCCAATAGCCAATGGCAGGATGGAGTCTCCACCGCCTCTAACTCGACTCTTGGGTGGCGCAAAGATTCGACATGGGCCGTGGTTTACCTACACTCATCGAGTGTGCGCCTCAATGTATCGGCTGCCGCCTTGACGACCTTCCCCGACGATCTGGGCTGCGCGAACGAATGGATGAGGCGGTCGGATCAAGCGGCCAATTGGCTTCCTGCCGGAACTTGCGCCCTTGAACATGCGGGAGTCGTCGTGCGGCAACTAGAGTTCGAAGAGAAACCCATGATCCACGTTTCGGCCGAAGTGGGCGGTCAGTTGATCGTCCAGAACTTGACGGTGGAATGTCCGAATAGAGACACATGCCCATCCGGAGGCCATCGTACCAACCATTTGGTCCCGTCCAACCCGTACGCGACGGGCGCCGTGCAGGATCGCAGCTATTCGCGCCTCGAGGCGGAGCAAGCAAACTTATGGTTGATGGGCTCGCCCGAGTTCATCATCTTCGGGGGTCGTGAACTGAATGCCAGTCTTGCGGGCGTTGCGCGCCTCCCATTGGCTGGCGCCGGGGCCTGCGACCTTTTTTCGGCGTGCGCCGTTGACGAGGATCAGACATTGCGATTGTGGGGCGATTTGACGTTAGAA
>JBFJVP010000147.1:0-7327 GCA_041624075.1 Thermoplasmatota archaeon
GGTCGGGCATGAGCCAAGAGAACCGACCGCGCCTGGCGCAACGCCAAGTGGTAGCCCTCCAGAACAGCCGCAGCCGGAACACCGCGCTCCAAGCCGGCCACCCCCTTGGCGACCAGTTGCGCCGCCAACAGTACCGCACCAGTGGCTTGGTCGCCGGCGTATCGCTGCACTGACTCGACCACGCGCAGGTAGGGCGCAATGGCCGGGTGCACGGGCCGCGCCTCCCGGAGGGATGACGCGCCGCCCCCCAGAAGCGCATGGGACCCGTCACTGGCCTGGACCAGTTTCAGGGACCCCTGGGGCCCATAGGCCGGGGCCGCGAAATCCAGGATCCATTGCGCCGCCAGAGCCGCTTCCTGGCGTACGTCTTGACTCGCCGGGCTGCGCACAAACGACCCACGGCGACCCCCGGCTTAATCCCGCCGCCACGGACCTGGGGTCGCAGCGTTTTCAAAGGACCCCAACTTGGCGCGCCCCATGCAGGGCAAGGCCTACTTGGCCAACCTCGTTTCCGCCATCCTGTTTCCGCTTCTCTGGGTCCGCAGCTGGCGCTTCGCCCAGAAGCACCAGAATGCCGATCCCCGAGCCACCACCAAGGTTCTGGTGGCCATCGGTGCCAGCCTCGTGCTGGGTGCCGGCGGCGCACTGATGCTCGTCAACATGGAGAACGCCGCCCACGATGGTTATTACGTGGAGTTGGAGGCCCGCGTGGCCGCAGCCACTGGCGAAACCGCGTACCAGGATGCCATTGCGGCGCGCGACGCAGCCGCGGCCCAGATGACCCTTGCCCAGGGTAAGATCGCGGAGGCCCGTGCCGCCGGCGATACCGGGGAAGAGGAAAAGTGGCAGGCCATCTACGCTGAGGCGACCGGCAAGAAGGCTGACGCGGATGCCTTGATCGCCGAGTTGACGCCCAACCACGAGTTGTTCCTGCGCGCCCGCGCGGAGATCCGCGACCGCGACGACGCGGCAGCCAAGCAGATCCTGTTCACGACGACCGTCGACTACCCCAAGATGCAGGACAAGTCCCGCTGGGCGTTCAACTTGAAGGACGACGCGGTCAGCGACTTGGACCAGGTCCTGCTGTGGATGCTGTACCCGAGCGTGCTGGGCGCATTCTTTGCCCCCCTCGCCTTTGCCTTGGGAAGCATCCTCCATCAAACCTGGGAACCGTCGGAGACGGTGGGTTTCAAGCCGTATCCGAGCCAGTCGGCTGGATGGTTCCTGCTGTTGGGGGCCTTCGGGGTGCCGTCACTCTTCTTCGCTGCCTGGGTCTTTACGGACATTGAGCAGCGGTCGATCGAGGGCCAGATCAACCTGTAATCAGCCCTGAGTTCACTGGCGCCCGGGGACAGTGGGTGTAGCCAGGAGCTTATTCGTCGCTCTTGGTGGCCTCGCGGCCTTGGCGCTCCAGGATCAGTTCCAAGATGCGCTCGGGGTCGGTGAGCTTGCGCAGTTCAACGCGGTTGATGACAGGCAAGCCTTCGATCTGGGTGCGCGTGGTGCGCTCAACGACGAAGAAGCCGGGCCGTTCGGTGATTCGGCTCACACTGGTGACGATGCGAGCCCGACGGCGCATCTGGGGCGAATCTTCGCCAACGCCAGTGAGGAACGTGTCTCGGGCCTGGGTGGTGAGTGCGTTGAATGGGCTGCGGCGTGTGGCGCGCACCTCGTATCCGAGCCCCTCCAGTAGGCGCAGGACCATGTTCTCGACGGGGTCCACCTGAGCTTCCTGGTCGGGTTTTTGCTCGGGCTCGTACTTGGCGGGATCGAACGAGAAGGGGTCAACCACTTCGATCAATTCGGTGCCCAGGTGTTCTTCCAGCCGCATGGCGGCATCGATGGAGGCGTTCATGCCTTGCTCGTACATCTGGACGGCGCGGCGACTGACACCGGCGATCTTGGCCAACATGCCCAGGGACAAATCCAACTCGTTGCGGGCCCGCCGGAGGGCGGCTGCGTCCAGGCGGACGTAGAAACCACCAGGCGCGGCGAAGACCACGGGGGCGGTGCCACGCAGGAGGTATTCCACGAGCGTGTCGGGGTTGACGATGGGGATCTCGTGGCGGGCGTAGACGACCCCTTCTTCGAGAACGCCGGTGCCGCTTCGCAGGCCGACGAGTACCGGGCGACCTTCGAGGAACTTGCTCAGGAGCTTGATTTCGTTGGCGATGCTTTCGCTAAGTGCGTCGACGTTGGTGAGAACCTTGACAATCAGCAAGTCCCGGTCGCGGCGTGCCACCAGGTCGAAGCTGACAGGGCGCAGATCGCAGCGTTCGCTGACGGCGAAGCCCGCCCGTGCGAGGGTTTCGCGCACGGATTCGATCAACTCAAGCCGGTTCACTTTAATAGCTCATTACTCGAAGCTTCTATAAAAAGTATGTTGTCTCGGTTCGCCCTTGGGGCGCCCCCAACCCACGACGCCCCGACGACCCCAAGGCCCCTGCGGCCCGCAAGACAAGGCGACCCCCGGGGCCGACGTCGACGCCTCAATGCCCCAAACAAACCCCCGCCCAACGCGCCACCTGCGCCCACACCGGGCGAAGGGATTTACGCACGTTAACGCTTCCAGCCACCATGGCGAGACGCCGCGGAATCCTCCCAGTCTTCATCATGACGGCAGTTGCACTCTCGGGATGCACAGACGAACCGGGCGTTGACGAGGCGGAAATCCCCGTACTGAGCTTGTTCGCCCGCGAACTGCCCAGCCACATCCAATTGGGCGACAGCATCACCTTCAAGCTAGTCATCAAGGGAGACACCGCAACGTCCAGCCACGTCGGCGGCCACTACTGGGCTGACGCAACCAGCGACCCGACCGGCGACTTCGCCCTCCAGGCCGGCGCCTGCCAGCATGTGGCTGGATCGGCCGACCTGCCCGGCACCTTCACAGTCATCTGCACGCCAATGGAGCAGGGATGGCACTACGTGCGCGGCCATGTTCGCCTGACAATCGGCGGTGAAGAGTTGAACTACTGGTCCGACGAGCACGTCGTCCTGGTGCGCGCCGCCAGTTGAGGTGCACGCCCCTGGCCGGGGTGCCGGCAGAGCTAAGCGCCGTTGTTCGATCAAGAAAGCGGTGGTTCCCGGATGAAACTTCACAACACACCAGCCATTGCAGTGACGGCCCTTACAACCCTCCTCCTTGTTGCTGCAGCCACAATTCCGTCCGCCGGCGCGATCCACTTCTACCAGGGAAGCGGATCCGGCTGCCAGGAAGCCCAACCCGGCCACCTGGGCGAAGGCGGCACCGGAGACCGCACCGTGGACGTGCTGCACAACACCTTCAACGACGCCAGCAACGGTTCGCCCATCACGACCATCTCAGCAGGCGACTCCGTGACATGGCGCTGGGCCAGTGTCCACTGCCACTCGGTCAGCGGCACCGGCTGGGACAGCGGCTTCTACTGGCCCTCGGGTGCCAGCACGGACGTGCATGCCGTGCCTGGCTTCTTCGACTACCCGCTGCCCGACGACTCACCGTCGCTGAGTTACACGCGGACCTTCACGGAGCCGGGCATCCACCTGTACTCCTGCGTCCACCACGCGATCATCGGCATGCAAGGCGCCGTCATCGTCAGCGAATAGCCGCAGCCAGGGCCCCAGCACCAGTCCGGTTCATTTTTCAAAAAATCGCGGCTCGGTGGCCCCATGGCACGCGGGCATCTCCTCGTTGCGACCCTCATCACTGCATACCTGGCAGGCTGCACGACTACGACCGACGAACACGGCGACCACGACCACGAAATCACGGCGGACACGTTCCGCATCAAGGTAACCGGCGCCCCCGCCCACGTGGAATCCGGCCAAGCCGCCACCTTCACGGTCATCGCGGAATCAGTGGACGACGGCCACACCACCACGACCCACATGGGAGCGCACCACTGGGCCGCGAGCACCGACGACCCCAACGGTGACTTCAGCCTGGCCGGCAGTTGCTCCCACACCCAGGGCGAAATGGAGGTCCCGGGCTCCATCGAAGTCACATGTAGTGGCCTTGAGGACGGCACGCACTTCCTGCGCGGCCACCTGCGCGTTTCCGTTGACGACCAACAAATCAACTACTGGAGCGACGAATTCTCCATCCACGTTGGCCCCATGAGCTAGCCGCTGCGGTCGCACAAGGCTCAAGCCGGCCACAACCATTGGCACGGGAGCGCCATGAAACCCTTGATTCCGCTGCTGATGCTGGCCATCCTAACCGTTCCCCCATCCCAAGGCGCCGAGCGAATCTGCACGCCATCCGACTTCATCTGCGCACAGGCCATCAACGACGGCGTGCCGGGATGCCCCAGCAAGGGAACCCACCACAACGTCGGCGGCGACTTGGACGTTTCCGCCGTCTTCGTAGGCGGCGATGTCACCGCCCTGCACCACTGTTCGTTTGGCATCGTGTTTCTGACACGAGACCACGTCTTCGCGGAGGTTCGCGCCGAGGGGGGCACTGAGGCCGGCGCAAGCATCGAGCACATGTCCTTTGGCGGACCCGGCGACTGCACGGCGACCTACTGGATCGAGTTGGCGGGCATCCTGACCGGTGGGCAAAGCTTCGACTGCACGGTCTAGCCCCTCAGCCTGGGGATGTCGGCCCCCATAGCCGCATCAGCGCCAGGGGTCGCGAAGCAACCCCGCTCAGTTGAGAATCCCCATCTCACCAAGCTTCTCAGGCAAGTACGTATCAGTGACGAAATCCAAACCGTACTTGGCGAGCGCCTGCTGTTCCGATTTCTTGCCCAGTTGCAGCTGCAGTTCGATTTCGCCGCGCCAGAAATCATCCTCAAAACGGGGGTCCTGCAATTCCGACTTGAGCGCGTCCACGTCACGGTCCGTCAATTTGTCGTTGGGCAAATCGTAGTTGACGATGTCGGAGGGTGTAACGCCAAGGTACTGCGCCGTTGGGGTCGCGAGGTATTCGGAAATGTGGGCAGTCTTGATGGCCCCGTACGCCACGCTGGCAAAAATGCGGAACGACCAGGGATCACCGTCCGTAAACACCACCACGGGCAAGCCAGCCTCCTCGTTCAAGCGCTTGAGAAGCCGCCGCGTCGAGCGTGCTGGCTGGCCCTTCAAGTGAACCAATCCACAGTTGGCCTTGGTGTCGAACCCGTTTTCCGCCAGCCGGGCAAACATACCACCGGTTTCGATGGCAATGAGGAAGTCCACGTTGACGTCCTTGAAACTGAGTCGATCGGGCTCCACGTTGTAGGGAATGTTGTAGCCCGCGTCGCCCACGTCGTCTTGGCAGTGAATCGTGCGCCGGCTGCCATTGCGGGTAACCTCCTGAATCTTCAGGTCACCAATCATGGCGGCTCCATTTTCCTCGGGCCGCAATTTGAAGTCCTCCCGCAATCGGCCGGTCATGACTTCCAGGTCTTCAGCCAAGCCGTCGCTTTCTGACTGGGCACTGAATTTTCCCATTTCCCAGCCTTCGGAAATGTAGTACATTTCACGAAGCGTTGAGGACTTCTGCGACTGCACCATGTCCTTGATGAAGTCCGTCATGTACATGGTGCGCAGCAGCATGTATGCGCCGTCCAGCTTGTTGGCCGTACGCGTCGTCATGCTGGTGCCGTATTTCCAGACCCGGTGCAGGTCATCAAAGACGATGTTGCTCTTGTTGCGGCTCGACAGCTGCAATTCGGGCACGTTTCCTGCGGCCAAATTGTCGTAGATCTGCTTGGCCAGGCCATCCATGGCCTTGGTGGCGGCCTTCTCGCGTTGTGCCTTGGTGGGCGCCTTATTGGTTGCCATCAGGATTCACCCCCAGTGATTGTGGTTGCATCGGGTCGTAGCGGCCGGCGCGAGCCGGTCGCGCGCTCGATCGCACTCATTCTTCGCCTCCGCGCCACTGATCGGCGCCCACGACGTGGACCTCGTTGATGCCGTCCACGTAGGCGTCCAACCCATCCAGATCGCCCTTGCCGACGCCACCCACCTTGAGCACCAAGTCGACTTCCTGGGTTGGCTTAAGGGGCGGCAAGTCCCAGGCAACGTAGCGGTCCTTGACCTGCTTGGGCTTGGGCTCGGCTTCAACGAACACCGCCTGTTCGGGCAGGACGGCGTAGAGTCGGAACTTGCTGGGTTTGAGCTTGTAGTTGATGATGCGAATCTTGGCGGTGCCCAGGTACGCCTGCTTTGGTTTGGGCTTGGGAGCTTCTGCTTCCACGATCTGTGCCAGTTCGCCGTCGGAGACTTCTTGAGCTTCGCCTTCGGCCTCGAACGACTCCAGGGTGACGCGCACTTCTTCCTTCTTCGGCTTGGCTTCCACGACCTGGCCGTCCAGTTTTTCGTACTCTGCCGTGGCGTCATCGATCCAGATGACGTCCATGATCTTGCACACAATCGGTGCCAGATCGGGCTCCTTCTTGCCAAGCATGAGGCTCGCCTTGCGATTGATCTCGGGGAGGATCTTGTTGACGAGCGTGAACTTCTCGGAGACCTTGGCGCGCTTGGCCTTCTTGCGCAGGTGCCGTCCCAGGCCGCGGGCGGCTTCCTGGAGCGCCAGCTTGACCTCCTTGTGGATCTCTTCCATGGTCGCGATGGCCTCCTTGGCCTCGCTGGTGAAGGGCACCTTGGTGCTTGCCACGTGGACCAAGATGATCGCCGGACCGACGGGCGTACCCTTGCCGCCGCGCTGTTCGAGGCCGTAGCGCCGCCAATCCACGTCCTGCACAGCGGCGGTGGCGCCGCAGCCGCCGGGCTGGTAGAGCAGCGGCACGCGGTTGGCGAAGCGCAGGATGCGGGCTTGCTGGTCCTTGGGTAAGCTGCCGCCGTACACGATGCCCACCTCGACTTGGAACGGGTGGCCGCCCCAGACGGCGGGTGGTCGCGTCACAGTGGTGATGTATTCGGGACTGACATCTTCGGTTTCCTTCTTGAGGCCACGCCGAACCAACTGCTCCCCAATGGGGCTCAGGCAATTGGTGGGGGGCGCCATGATCTTGACCTTCTCGAAGGCACCGTGGAGTTTGCGCGCCTCATCCCGGCTCAGGTCGGCCGGGGCAATGTTGCGCACATCGGCCGTGTCGAGAATCTTCTTGGCCGTGTCGGCGCCGACGCTGCTGAAGTCCTTTTGAAGGAAGGTGCTCAGCTTGCGGTACTCGGAAGCCTTGGCCATCTTCAGGATCGTGCCGAGTTCGGTTCCCAACGGGTGGGGCTTGATGGCAACGGTCTTGGTGGGGATGTCGTCACTGGCGCGGTCAAAGAGCGTGGTTGTCCCCGTCGGATCGGTGAAGGTGATGCGTGCGTGGGGGTTGACGATGGAGGTGCTGCGCAGGTACTCGAAGACCGACTGGCGGCCGCCCTGATAGCGGCCCATGAGCACCAC
>JBFJVP010000148.1:0-7321 GCA_041624075.1 Thermoplasmatota archaeon
GTCTTCTCCAGGTTCGTCGGCGGGCAATGGGAGGGGGGCGTCGGAGTCCATGGTGGATCACAGGAGGCCTTGGTTGCTGGTCCACGAGAACCAGAGGAGGTAGGCGCCGGCGGCGACGAGCAGGGCCGCACTTATCTTGCTTATGACCGCAGTGCGCGCCTGGATGGCGTTGAGAGCGCCCCTTCGGCCGGCGGCCACGAGCACCGCCGCGCCGATGACGACCACCGCCACGGCGACCGTGTAGAGGGCAAAGGCGGCCACGCCAGTCAGCGTCCCTTCCAGGAAGGCAGCCAACAGGATGGGCACGAAGACGGGCCCCGTGCAGCCGAAGGCGGCGGTGCCGTAGCCGATGCCGAAGGCGAAGAAACCGCGGCGGCCGTCGGCGGAGACGGGGAGTCGCCGCGTCAGGACGCTCCAGTCGAAGCCGGCGAACATCAGAAGTCCCAGGGCGATGAGGAGGATGGCCACCACAGGCGACAGGAAGGGAACGTACGGGCGGAGGGCTGGGCCAAAGGCTGCCAGGAGCACGGCGATGGCTGCGTACACTGTCACGATGCCACCCGTGGTGGCCAGGCCTCCCCCGATGGCACGGCGTTCCCGGCGCGACTTGGCCTGGGCGGGGTCGTCGCGTAACAGGAAGCCGAGGTACGCTGGTAGCAGCCCGATGCTGCACGGGCTAAACACGCTGGCGACCCCCGCGATGAAGGCCAGGCCCAGGATGCCCACGGTGAGAATGGGTACTTCCTCCGCCTGGCCCGCAAAGCTTGCCTGCAGCGCCTCATCGACCCGTTGGATGGGGGGGATGCCGATGCCGTCGAAGACGATGCGGCCCTGGGGATCGATGATGCTGATCTTGGGCAGTTCGAAGGTCTTGTACTTGGTGAACACGCCGTCGGTGTCAAGGGCGTGGCGCCACGGCGCTCCTTCGCTCTTCTGGAGCTTGATGAGTTCTTCCTCGGTTTCTCCGAAGCGTCCGGCCCAGACATCGATGGAGATGATGACGAAGTCCGTGCGGTTGCCGTAGCGCTCATGCAGAGGCAGCAGCACCTGGTCGGTGAGGATGCGGCAGGAGGCGCACGTGACGCCCATGAAGTCCAGCAGGACCGTCTGGCCGCGGTAGTCGGTCAGGTTGAACACGACCGGCTCCCCTTGCGTGCCGTTCTCGTACCCGGTGGAAGTTAGCGTGAAGTCCGGCGCCGCCTGCTCCGAGTGGAGGGAGTTCCACCCAACGTAGGCGCCAAAACCGATGCCACCTGCAATCAGAAGCCCCGCGAAGGCCCACGCTGCCAGCACAAGGGCGCGACTGCGCGGCCCTCGTGGTTCCGGCCCCGCCGGGGCCTCTGGCTCCCCTGTCCCCTTGTGGGATGGAGCGCGTTGGGGCTCCTTCATCTGGATGCTCTGGAGGCGTACCGGTTCATGGGGCTTTGCTTCGCTGGTAGCAGGTGAGGTTCAACGGGTGCGGCTTCGCAGCCGGACGACGAGGGCTACAAGGAGTGCGGCCGAGGCCCAGGCAAGCCCGGCGACCGGTGCCCCGCGCCCATCGTCGGGTTCCCCGGCGACCGTGAAGGCGAAGTAGTGGGTTTCCGCGCACGCGATCCAGGCGTCGGCGCCCTGGCAGGCGGGATCGCTGGCTTCGATGCCGTGTGGAAACAGGGTCACATGAGTCCCGTTGTCGTCGCCCGACTCGCCGGCCGGGTCGGGCTCTTCCAACAGGAACTGGTAGCCCACCCGCCAGCCAGCCTCGTAGCGCACGGGCTTGCCACTGCCCGGCTGGATGTAGTTGCTGGTGTCGAAGCGCCAAACGGTCTCGTTCAGCCGCTCGGCGGGCGTCGGCGGCGCGAAACAGTAGGTGCCCACGCGGCAAATCTGGTAGAGGACATTGCTCACGTTATGGTGGGCGCGAAACTGGATGTGGCCAGTCCACTGGCTGCCCGGTTGGACCTCGTCCGGTTCATGCCACACGGCCACCACATCGTCCCGGCCGGTCTCCTCCAGGCGTACCTCCGCTGCCGCGCTCTCCTCAACAGCCGCTGCGGGCGCTACCAGCAGGAGCCCCACGAGAAGCCACCCTGCAAGCGCCGTCCCCTTCATGGTTCACCTGTTGCTGCCGCCGGTCAAAACGTTTGTCGCGGGTTGAAGCCCCCTGGCCCGGACCACTCGCGCCTGGGGCCACCCGCGGACGCGATCCCGGCGACGGGAGGCGTACGCCAAGCTTCTTGGAGGGGACCCGAGTGGGCCGAACGTGGGCAAGTCCTGGGTACACGTCATCATGCTCCTCCTGGTCCTGACGTGGGGCGTGGCGTTCGTGTCGATCAAGGAGCTGCTGGACGGCGCCCTGGACCCGTACCAGGTAACCTGGTACCGGTACGTGCCCCTGTTGGTTCTGTACGGCTTATGGCTGGCCATTTGGCGCCGCCCACAGTTGCGCTCCCTCAGCGGAAAGGACTGGGGCCGCGTCTTTGTGCTGGGCCTGTTGGGCGTCGTCGGGTACCACTTGCCCCTGTACTGGGGCTTGCAGCCCCGAGGCGGCGTTGAAGTCACTGGTGCCACGGGCGCAATCCTGGTGGCCACGGCGCCCCTGTGGACCCTCTTGGCGGCCGTTGGCAGCGGCCAGGAACGCTTCGACCGGCGCCGCGCCGTGGGCCTGGTCGTGGCCTTCGTGGGCGTTGGCGTGCTCACCTTCCTGGGGAAAACGGGCAGCCAGACCTTCACGTTCGCCGGCCGCGTCCTGGTGATGCTGCTGGCACCCATCTGCTGGGGAACGTACTCCGTCGTCGCCAAGCCCCTCGTACAGCGCCTGGGCGGCCTCGTGGTCACGGGGTTGACCATGAGTGTCGGAACCCTGCTGTTTCTTCCGTACGGCATGGGCCAAGGCGTGGAACCCCTGCGCACACTCGACGGCATGCAATGGTTCTGGCTCATCTACCTCTCCGTACTCGCCACAGCGGCGGGCTACGCCGTCTGGAACATCAGCCTCCGCCACCTGGCAGCAACCGAGATTACCGCTTACATCTACCTCGTACCCATCGTGGCAACCCTAGCCGGCTGGGCGCTGCGAGGCGAAGGCGTCACGCCATGGTTCCTGATCGGTGCAGCACTGATTCTCACTGGCGTGGGCTTGGTCAACCAGGCCCGCACCGCAGCCCGACGCGCCGGCGCACCTCCCGCCTTGACCACGCTTGACAAGTCTTAACGGACACACCGGCGGTCCGCAGCCGTGGCCATCCTCACCCTCGACGACATCCTCGCAGCCCGCGACGCAGTGAGTTCGACGGTCCTGGACACGCCACTCAAGAGGAGCACGACCCTGAGCCGGCGCACGAAAGCGGAGTTCTACCTCAAATTGGAGAACTTCCAGCGCACGGGCTCGTTCAAGGTGCGCGGCGCGCTCAACAAGATGCAGTCCCTGAGCGACGAGGAGAGGCGGCGAGGCGTCGTTGCCGCCTCAGCGGGAAACCACGCGCAAGGCGTCGCTTTTGCCGCCACCCGCGTGGGCGTCACGTCAGACATCTTCATGCCAGAGGATGCGCCGTTGTCGAAGGTCCAAGCCACCAAAGGGTACGGCGCCAACGTCCACTTGGCCGGGCGCGACTACCAGGAATCCCAGGAGGCCGCCGAGGCGTACTGCCAGGAACATGACAAGGTGTTCGTGCACGCCTTCAACGACCCGCTCATCATGGCCGGCCAGGGCACCCTCGGCCTGGAAATCCTCAACGACGTGCCAGACATCGACACCGTGCTCGTGCCCATCGGCGGTGGCGGCCTGATCTCCGGCGTCGCCACGGCATTGAAGCAGACCCGGCCCGAGATTCGCGTCATCGGTGTCCAGGCAGCAGGCGCGGCTACGGTGGCCCCGAGCCTACAGAAGGGCGTGGTGGTTCCCTTGAGCGAAGTCAACACGATGGCCGACGGCATCGCGTGCAGACGCCTCGGCAGCCAGACGTTCGAAGTCATTCAGCAGTACGTCGACGAAGTGGTGAGCGTGGAAGAGAACGAGATCGCCGCAGCGATCCTGTTCCTGTTGGAGCGCAGCAAGGTGGTGGCCGAAGGGGCTGGCGCCGTCACCCTGGCCGCAGCCATGTCTGGCAAAGTTGACCTTGAGGGGCAGAAGGCGTGCGCGGTCATCTCGGGCGGCAACATCGACATGACCCTGCTGGGTCGCATCCTGCAAAACGGCCTTGTCAACGAAGGCCGCATCGCCGTGCTTGAAACCACCATCCCGGACAAGCCAGGACAAATCGCCGCGCTTCTCAACGAGTTTGGCCGGCTGCGCCTCAACGTCCTCGACATCCACCACGACCGAAGTCGACCAGGCATCCCTCTTCACCGGACGCTGGTGGAGGTGCACGTTGAAACCCGCGGCCCGAAGCACGTTGAACAAGCACGGCAGGCGCTCACCGACGCCGGCTACACAGTGGACGTGCTGGCAGATTAGCGCCCCGCCGCCGAGAGCAACGCGTAAGCCGGCGCCACGCGCGTGTAGCGGCCTGCGGCGGCACCCGTGATCGCCTTGGCCGTGTAGTACACGTACACGATCAGGGCCACGCCGGCAGGAACCCCAATGGCTGCCTGGTACCAGGTGGCATCCGACAGCATCCCCAACAGGCCCAGCGCAAGTATGGCCACCAGGGTCCCGTAGACCAAGACGCGGGCCTGCCAGGCGTGGAAGCGCAGCAGGCGATCCTTGGGCGCCGCCAGCACCAGGGCGGTGCGCAGAAACGGCACAGGAAGATAGCAAGCCCACGCGAAGGACACAGATCACGAGCCGGCACCGCGTTCATAGCCGCTTTGAATGGCCAGCTTGAACGAAGCCCGCCCGGGCTACCCCCGCCAGCTCCCGTGCCGGCACAGCGCAGCACAGCATGGGTTAACCGGCGCCTCAACGTGGGACGCGTGTGAGCCGCGCTGCCGCCCTTGCCGGAGTGATCGGCATCAGCTTCAGCGCGATCCTCGTGCGCGCCGCCGGCGTCAGCCCGGGCACGTCGTCGTTCTTCCGGGCAGCGTACGCATTGCCCCTGCTCGCGGTGCTGTGGCTGCGCGTGGCGCGCCGGGATCACAGGACGCCCCGTCAACGAGCAATGGCGGTCGCGGCAGGGTTGTTTCTGGCCATCGACCTCAACCTGTGGCACCGCAGCATCGAATTCATCGGCGCCGGCCTGTCCACGGTCATCGCCAACCTGCAAGTGGTCCTCGTGGGCCTGGCTGCATGGCTTCTCTACCAGGAAAGGCCGGCGCCGGCCGCACTCATGGGCGTTCCCCTGGCCGTCACAGGCGTCGCCCTGACAAGCGGCCTGGGCCGAGCCGGCGTTTACGGAAGCGACCCCGTGGCGGGATCCCTTCTAGCTGCCGGCGCCGCCGTCGCCTACACGGGCTTCCTCTTGCTGCTGCGGGCCGGCAACCGAGGCCGCGGCCCCGCCGCAGGGCCCATCCTCGACGCCACACTTGGCACGTTCGTTGGAGCCCTCATCCTTGCGCCCCTCGACCCCGCCTTCTCCTGGGCACCCACTTGGCCGGCGCACGGCTGGCTGGTTCTCCTGGGCATCGGAGCCCACGCATGCTCGTGGCTTGCGATCGTTCACGCCCTGCCCCGCCTGCCCGCCCTGACCACCAGCGTGCTGCTGCTCATCCAGCCCTGCCTGACACTGGCCTGGGGACTGCTTCTCTTCGCCGAACAGCCATCCCCCATGCAGTGGGCCGGAGTTGGCCTCGTCCTCTGCGGCGTAGGGGCAGCCGCCATCCCGCAACGCCAACAGCGGACTGGAGAGCCAGCTTTGGCAGGCCCAACCGGAGCAGCCAACGCCGCAGACACCAATCCAAACCACCAAGATCACGCCAGTTGAGCGCAACGCCCACTCCGGCCAAGAGGCAATCAACGTGGGTTACGCGACGGCTCGCATGATTCGTTCTCCCAGTAGGTGAAGGTGCCAACCTGTTGCATCGAGCGAGCTTCAATAACCGACGCCGGTAGAGGCGATTCGAATTGGGGGCCAACGAGCGTGGGCTCGCCCAAGTCAGCGAGGCCATACGCCACGTCTAAACCAAACTTGACGACTTCAGCGTCGATTACTAGGCGCACGGAAGCATTATCTCCCGGGGCGATGAAGACCCACGTGTATTCTGTTGGGTAGAGCTGGTCCGCGTTTGGCACGAAGATCACGGATGATTCTGGAAAGCCAGCGGGCTGCCAAGACAGCTTGCCGTGGGCGCCCGAGGTAGCGGACCCCGGGTCCATGCTGTGCTGACTAAAGTAGAACTTGGTGAACATTGCGCGGGCGAGGCGCTCGCCGAAGTCCTTGTCATCCGAGTAAACGGCGTGAATGTAGTAGGGATTAGGCCCTCCTTGGGGTACGCATGATTCCGGATAGCCCGCGATGCCTTCCGCCTCAAGAACAAAACTCACCGGACCCCGCTCGATGTCACCCCAGCCCACCCGCTGGCACGTAAAAAAGTAGTAATTGAGATAGAAAATGGCCCCATTTTCACCACTCCACGCCGACGGGGCTGCATCTTGGAGCAACGCGTCAGGGACGCGCATCAGGACGCGGCCGCCATCGCAGTCGTTGAGATGCAAGCGGTCAATTGCCAGTACGTCTCCACGTTCACCTGCTGCGGCAGGCCCAACACCATGCTCTTGGTCGGGCCGTGGTTGGCCTGGGTCTTCAGCCGTTTGGTTGGTGGGCTCGTTGCCTACACAACCAGCCAGCATCAGCAAGAGGACGCCAAACAGCGCCCCCACCAACCTAGGCATCACAGCCTGACCGCCAACCATGAGCACTTCCCATTGCTAGCACCTTCCATCGCGACGGTGGTTTCCTTAAGGGGCCCTCCGCTACGCACAGGCCAGAAGGAAACACCAAAATGGTCCACCTGTGCACGATAGCCAAAGCTGTAGCCCAACATCGTGGCAATGGTTGAGAAATTGCTGTTGGAATTTGACAGGCAGTACGGCGAGTAGTCACAAAGCAACTGCTTCACGGGATCATCGCATGAACCAGTGAAACCATTGGGTGGCACCTCACGGGGCAAGGGAGGCACTTGCTCGCGAATGTCGTCCAACTCATTCTCCAAGTCATGCCCCCACGAGTGGTTCGCCATGACTCCGGGCGTGAAGAGTACGAATCCAAGCATCAATGCAACACCAACCTGTGTTCTCATCACCTCACCCAACGAGGCTCGGCATTTAATGACATTAGCACACCCGTTGGTGAATGAATCGGTAACGCTGCGTTAGCTTCTAGAATCTAAAGGGGGGAGGTGCCGGATTTCGGGGATGAATGCAATGGTTGGGCAGGTTGTTGCATTGGCGAAGGCTGGGGTTGGA
>JBFJVP010000149.1:0-7186 GCA_041624075.1 Thermoplasmatota archaeon
GGCGATCGGGTCTGCATCGACACAACCAGCCTGTTTCGGCCCGGCGAGGGCTTGCTCATCGGCTCCACCGCGCGCGGCTTCTGCCTCGTCCACGCCGAAACCATCGAATCCGAGTACGTGCGCGCCCGCCCGTTCCGCGTCAACGCTGGCGCCGTCCACTCCTACCTGTTCGCCCCGGGGGGCAAGACCCGCTACCTCAGCGAATTGTCCGCCGGCTCCCAGGTCTTGGCGGTTCACCCCGACGGCGTTCACCGTGTCTTCACCGTGGGCCGCGCCAAGATCGAGCGCCGACCCCACACGTTGGTGAGCTGGCAGACCACCGACGGCCAGGAAGGCAACGCGGTCCTGCAAACGGCGGAAACCATCCGCCTGGTGCGCCCTGACGGCAGCCCGGTCGCCGTGACAGATCTCAAGGAGGGCGACGAGATCCTCGTTCACATCGAAGAGGCGGCGCGCCACTTCGGCATGCCGGTCGAGGAGTTCCTGGAGGAACGGTAGTGTCCCATCGCCTCGTTTCAACCATCCATGCCGCCAGCGTCGAGCTTGCGGCGCAACAACTGCGCGCGCTGCCTGCCGAAGTTTCCCTTGCGGAGGTTCGCCTGGACGCGCTGTGGCCCAGCGTTCCTGCTCCCGAAGCGGCGACTGAACACTTGGTGACGTTGCTGGAAGCGGCCCACACCCCCCTCTTGGCCACCCTGCGCCCAAAGCGGGAAGGAGGTGCCTTCGAAGGCCCCGAAGACGTTCGCGTCAACCTGCTGGCGGCGGCCGGAGAGGCGGGATTTGCAGCCATCGACCTGGAAAACGATGGCGCACACATGCCGGAACTGATGCGGGCCATGCGCCAGCACGTGCCCCAGTTGATCCTGAGCAGGCACCTTTTGGATGGCACGCCGGAGCGCGAATTGGCCATCCGTCACCTGACGGCCCAGCAGGACCTGGGCGCCGATGTGCATAAACTGGCCTTCCCCACCGCCACGTTCCCGGACTGGCTGCGCGCCCTGGAAGTGGCGTATGCTCACGCCGCCCGACATGGACATCCCGCCGTGGCTCCCATGCAGGCGCCACTGTTGCTTCGGGCACTGCTGCCCTTAACTGGGAACGCTGCCACGTATGGCCATGCACCCGGTGCCGAGCCGGCGGCTCCTGGCCAACCGGGCGTCGATGAGTTGTTGGCCGTCTGGCGCCACTGGGGTCTCGATCACCAAGGCTTGGGCCCGCACGCCGGCGGCAACCGCTGGCTTTGCGTGGTCGGCTCGCCCGTCGCCCACAGTCTCAGTCCCCGCATGCACAATGCGGCGTTGCAAGCGGCCCAGAGTCCGGTGCGCTACGGTGCACTGGATGTGCCGCCCAATCCCGGATACCTGCGCTTGCTGTTCATGGTCGCGGGTCGCCTCGGCCTCGCGGGTTGCAGTGTCACGAGCCCCCACAAGCTGGAGGCCGCCCGACTCGCCCGCTCCGACGACATCGCATCCCTGCTGGGTGCGGCTAACTGCGTGCGCTTCACGCCGTCGGGCCCCGAAGCTACCAACACCGACGCCACTGCCCTCAAGCACCTGCTGCGTGATCACACGGGCAAGACCGCCGTTGTGCTGGGCGCCGGGGGTGCCGCGCGGGCAGCGCTGTGGGCTCTGGGCGAATTGGGTGTTCAAACCACGGTGTGCAGCCGGGACGCAGAGCGGGGCCGTGCCGTGGCCGAGCGCTTCGGGGCCACCTGGAAGCCGTACGCCGAACGGGTCGCCGAGCGACCCGCGCTTTGGGTGCAGGCAACGCCGGTGGGCTCCGACCCAGACGACCCTTGCCCGGTGCCCCCGGAGGCCCTGGCGAAAGCTGACGCCATTCTTGAGATGGTCTACGCTTCTGGCACGACGCGGCTTGAACGGGAGGCCGCAGCAGCCGCATGTCAGGTCACATCCGGACGGGATGTGCTGCTTGAACAAGGCGTCCGAGCCTACGAGTTCTGGCTCGGCCAGAGCCCTGATCGGGAGGCGATGGAGGCTGCCCTGGCGCCGGCGGTGGTCGCCTGAGGCGGGCGCGCTGCTCGGCCAACGGGGCCGTCACCATCATCAATGCCACTGCCACCGGCCTCGGGTGCAGCCTTGCAACAGAGGGGGGCGTGGAGGCCACGTGGATCTGGCAGGACGAATCCGGCTTGACATTCGGGGCCCTTCCGCCGGTCGATGACCGGTTGGCCCGAGCCATTCTGGATGAAGTGCGCCGCCGCCGCGCCGATGCTCCCGCCGGTGCCAACGTAGCCACCAGTTCGCCTGTGGCTGCAAGCCGCGGCTTGAAGACCAGCAGCAGTGCCGCTGCAGCCATGACGCGGGCAGCACTGCTCGCCCTCGATGGAAGCCTGCCCGATTCGTGGGCTGTCGTCGATCTCGCGGTTGATGCGAGCCTTGCTGCTGGCGTCACACTGACTGGTGCCTTCGATGACCAAGTGGCTGTGACCGTTGGCGGGTGCCACCTCACCGACAATGTCAGCCGCAGGGTCGTCGCCGAGCTTCCCATCCAGCACTGGGTGGTTGCGGTGTGGGTTCCGGATCAGGCCATTGCCAAGCAGGACGTGGCGGGCATCGACGCGGCGAGCATTCGGCCACGCATCGAGAACGCGGTTGCCGCTGCTCGCGCCGGCGATGTGCCCTTGGCGTTGACCCTCAACGGTGCGGCGTTTTACGATCTCTACCATGCCGCTGGCCTTCCAGTCACGGATGAACCGGCTCGCGTCGCCATGGCCGCGGGAGCCCTGGGCGCTGGCTTGTCTGGAACGGGTCCTGCGGTGGCCGCCCTTTTTGCTCCTGGTGCAACTCCCTCCCTGGCGCCCGTTGCTGGGGGAACGTGGAGCTTGACGCGCCCCGTGGAGGTGGACGCTTGAGCTCGGTGATCGTTCGCCCGGCGACCGTGGAAGGCGAGGTGACCATTCCGGGCAGCAAGAGTGTCACGCACCGCGCCATGCTGCTTGGAGCCCAGAGCAGCGAGGCTTGCCTGGTTGCCAATCCGTTGCTGTCGGCTGACACGCGGGCGACGCTGGCCTGCCTGGTCGCACTGGGCGCGCGGTTCCAGAGCGAGGGTGATGCGAGCGCTCC
This sequence comes from Thermoplasmatota archaeon, assembly GCA_041624075.1. Taxonomy (GTDB): domain Archaea; phylum Thermoplasmatota; class E2; order JACPAO01; family JAHFTW01; genus JBFJVP01. Next base: position 3,084 of record JBFJVP010000149.1, read on the forward strand.
CGCTGCAATCCGGTTCCAGCCCAGCCCCTTCGTTCCCCCCCGGGAAGTGTTGGATTGCGCCAATGCTGGCACGGGGCTGCGGTTACTCATTGGAACTGCGGCCAGGTTGCCCTTTCCCGTTGCCCTGACGGGTGACGCGTCGCTGTGCAGCCGACCCAACGATGCGCTGCTGGCGGCGGTGCAGGGTCTGGGCGCCCGCGTGGAGAGCAACGGCGGCCGCGCGCCTCTAACTGTGCGCGGCCCCATCATGCCGGGAACTGCGCGCTTGCCGCCCCGCAGCAGCAGTCAATTCGCCAGTTCCCTTCTGCTTTCACTGCCCATGATCCGGGGCACCAGCCGCGTCGATCTGGAGACCCCGGTGAGCTCCAGTCCGTACCTGGATCTGAGCCTGGAGGTGGCCAGCGCGTTTGGCCTCACCATCGAGGAAGTGGACGCCCCGGGTCGGGCCTTCGTGGTCCCCGGAGCCGAGGTGCCCCGTGCCAGCGCGTTCAGGGTGGAATCGGATTGGTCCACGGCGGCGTTCCCCCTTGTGGCGGCAGCGATCACGGGTGGCCGCGTGACGGCCCACGGGCTGCGGCTGGACAGTCGGCAGGGCGACCGCGCCATTCTCGACCACCTGGAAGCGTTTGGCTGCCGGGTTACGCGTGCGGCTTCAGGTGTCACCGTTGAGGGGAATGGCCTGGTGAGCCCAGGTGAGGTGGATGTCGCCGCAACACCGGATCTGTTTCCGATTCTCAGCGTCTTGGCGGCCTGCTCCCAAGGCGAGACCCGATTTGTGGGGGGCGATCAGTTGCGGCACAAGGAATCGGATCGCATTGCCGCCATGGCGACCGGCCTGGCGGCCATGGGCGCCAACGTGCAGGAGAAGCCTGAAGGAATGGTGGTCAAGGGAGGCGAACTGCGCGGCGCCCGCGTCTCCAGCTTGCACGACCACCGCATCCACATGGCGTTGTGCGTGGCGGGCCTGGCTGCCAGGGGTGACACAGTAGTTGACGAACCGGCCTGCGCCAGCGTCAGCTACCCGTCCTTCCATCAAGATCTGGCTCGTCTGATTGGCCAGTCCACCCTGGAGGTGGTGGCTTGAACACGTTTGGGCGGCACCTGCGCGTGTCGATCTTTGGCGAAAGCCACGGCGAAGGAGTCGGCATCACGCTGGACGGCGTGCCTGCGGGGCTGCCCGTGAATGAGGCGGCTGTGCAGGCGGACCTGGACGCTCGGCGGCCCGGCCGCTCGGCGCTGGTGACCCAACGCAACGAAAGCGACACCGCACGGTACCTCTCGGGGGTTTACCGGGGCCACGCGACGGGGGCACCCCTGACGGCCTGGATTGCCAACGAGGACACGCGCAGCCGGGATTACAGTGAATTGGCTCGCAAGCCACGCCCCGGCCACAGCGACTGGGTGGCCCGCGTTCGCAGCCATGGCTTCTACGATTTCCGGGGCGGCGGCCATTACTCCGGCCGGCTCACGGCGGGGCTGGTGGCAGCCGGCGCCCTCGTGCAGCCCTTGCTCTCCCAGCATGGCGTCCAAGTCGAGGCGCACCTGCACCAAGTTGGAGCGCTGGCTGGCGAAGCTTGGCCGGATGTTGCGACCATGGCGCAGCGCGTGCCCCAAAGCGCCGTCTACACCGCCCACCAGCACCTGGAGGATCAGTTCGTGGACCTCATCGACGGCGCCCGGCGAAACCGGGACTCCGTGGGAGGCGTCGTTGGCTTCGTCGCCCAAGGGTGCCCCGTGGCCATGGGCGATCCGTTCTTCGACTCGGTCGAGAGCCGCCTCGCCCACCTTTTCTTCAGTGTGCCTGCCGTCAAGGGCGTCGACTTCGGCTCCGGCTTTCCGGGCGTGGCGATGCCGGGCTCCCAACACAACGACCCCTACCACGTCGATGGCGGCCGCATCGTAACCATGTCCAACCACGCGGGGGGCATCCTGGGCGGCCTCACCAACGGGGCGCCTGTCTGGGGCCGCGTGGCCATCAAGCCCACCAGCAGCATCTTCCAGCCGCAACAAACCGTGGACCTGGGCACGGGACAGGACACGACCCTGGAATTGAAGGGGCGCCACGATCCCTGCATCGCCATCCGCGCCGTGCCCGTCATCAAGGCCTGCGTGCGCCTCGTGCTGGCAGACCTGCTGCTACACGCACGCCAACAGGGACTGGTTGAGGTACCCGAGCACCCCGAGCCGCCCGGCTTCGAGGAGGCTCCATGATCGACCGCGCCGCGCTGCGCGACCGGATCGCCCAACTGGATGACGAGATTCTGCGGCTGGCCGCCGAGCGTTGCCGCCTGGGTCGCGAGGTGGGCCAATTGAAGCACGCAGCCGGCCACCCGTCCGTCGACTACGTTCAGGAGCGCCGCGTACTGGACCGAGCTCGGGACGCCGCATCGAAGCAGGATCTTGATCCCGAACTGGCCGAGGACATCATCGCACGTTTGATCCTGGGGTCCGTTGCCGTGCAGGAACGGGACCGGGTGCTGCTGACTGGCAGCGGGCGCGGCAAGACTGCTGTCGTTTTGGGTGGCGCGGGCCGGATGGGTCGCTGGGTGAAGCGGTTTCTTGGCAGCCACGGCTACCAGGTGCACGTCCTTGACCCCGTGCAAGAAGACGCCGTGAACCTATCGGCGGGCGAGGCACTTCCCGCTGCCGAGCTGGTCATCTGTGCCATGGCTCCCGGCGCCATCGCCCAGCAGTACGACGCCTGGACCCAGGGCCCGGCCAGCCAACGCCCGCAGGGCGTCGTGGCAGACATTGCAAGCATCAAGACGCCCCTCGTGGACGCCATCAGTGCCCTGCGCCAGGCAGGCTGCAAAGTGGCCAGTTTCCACCCGATGTTTGGGCCCGACCTGGTGGCCCTGCGCGGCGCCGACGTGATCGTGTGCCAGACCGGCGACGCCGAGGCGACCGCCGTCGTGGATGACCTGTTTGCGCCCACCACAGCCCAAGTTTGGCACCTTCCCCTGGAAGAACACGACTTGGCCATGGCAGAGGTCTTGGCGCTTGCCCACGCGACGGCCATCGCGTTCGCCGCTGCCCTCGATGCACCCACGACCGCCCCACCCGTGCACAGTACCACGTTTGGCGCCTTGGAGCGACTTGCCCGGGATGTCGTCCATGAGAGCCCAGAGGTGTACTACGAAATCCAGGCACGCAACCCCCACGCGGCCCACGCCGTCACCCGCCTGAGCCAGCGACTAGCCGAACTTCAGGGTGCAGTCGCGGGCGCGGACGCGGACGCCTTTCGGGCCGTCATGGAATCGGGGCTCAAGGCCCTCGAGCAGCGCGACCAGGCGCGTGCGGAACGTGCCCCCGCACGCATCGACGCTTGAACGAGCCCGGGTTAGGATTCGTCGCTCGCACTGGCCGCCAGGAATGTCCTTCGCATTTCCGCAGCGCCGTCAAAGCGGTCTTCCGGCAGTAACTCCAGGGCACGCCTAAACCACCCAACCATCGCCGCCGGGCCATTCATGATCCGGCGCGGCGGGCAAGCCGCCCGGTGCATCAGCGCACTCACGCTCTCGCCTGGAATCACCTCCAGGTACGGGGTTCCGGACCAGGCCTCAAACAGCGTGGCGGCAGCCCCATACAAATCACCTGCCTGATTATCGGGCATGCCCCGCACGCGCTCCGGGCTCATGTAACGAAGCGTGCCCGCCTTGAAGCCCAGCCCAGGTACATGAGCCAAGGTGGAGTGAGGGGATGGCAGGCGGGCTGCGCCGAAGTCGCCGAGCTTGGCTCGACCGTCAGAATTCACGAACACGTTGGTCGGCTTGACGTCGCGGTGCAGCAAGCCGGCTGCGTGGACTGCCTCCAAAGCACCCATCAGGTCCTGGGCCAAATTGCGCAGATCGATCGCGTGCATCGGCCCATTCTGGGAGATCCTTTCGTCAAGGTTGGTGCCTGCATCCTCGGCCACCAAGCATGCGCCAAGAGTCGTTCTGCGAACCTGGTGCAAGGCGACGACGTTGGGGTGATCGAGGGCTTCCAGGGCTTTGGCTTCCCGCAAAAAAACCCTGGGTTCCACGCCGCGGTAGAGCTTCACCACGACTGATTCGTCCCTCTTGGTGTCGTGCGCGGCGTACGTGCTGGCAAATTCGCCCGCC
>JBFJVP010000150.1:0-7157 GCA_041624075.1 Thermoplasmatota archaeon
CGCCGTGGAAGCTGGATTCAAATCCTTCGGCAGGGCCTTGCGCAAGGCTCTTGTTGCTCGCGGCGAAGAAGTGAGTACGAAGGGGACTGTCGAGGCGAGTCGTTCGTGAGCTTGGCCAAACGAGTCGTGGTGTGCTTGGACGTGGATTGCGGCCGCGTCGTCAAGGGCGTCAATTTCGTGAACCTGCGGGACGTTGGAGACCCGGTCGAGTTGGCCATGCGGTACGAGCGGGAAGGAGCCGACGAAGTGGTGTTCCTGGACATCACGGCCAGCCACGAGGACCGCGCGACGACGTATGACGTAGTGCGCCGGACGGCTGAGCAGTTGTCGGTTCCCTTGACCGTTGGGGGTGGCATTCGCACCGTCGACGACGTGCGGGCGGCCCTGAATGCTGGCGCCGACAAGGTGGCCATGAACACGGCGGCCCTGGCGCGGCCCGAGCTCATCACGGAAGCGTCCGAGCGCTTCGGGGCGCAATGCGTGGTGGTGGCCGTGGATGCCAAGCGGGTCGCGGATGGCCTTGCGTACGCTCCGTCGGGTTGGTCCATCTTCACCCACGGCGGCCGCAAGGACGTTCAGCGGGACGCCATCGAGTGGTGCCGTGAGGCGGCCGCACGTGGAGCCGGAGAGATCCTGTTGACCTCCATGGACGCTGATGGCACACGGGATGGGTTTGACTTGCCGTTGACCTACGCGGTAGCCCAGGCGGTGTCGATTCCCGTGGTGGCCTCGGGTGGCTGCGGCGAGGCTGCCCACATGGTGGAGGTCCTGGACGCTGCCGTGGGCGCCGACGCGGCGCTGGCGGCAGGCATCTTCCACGATCAAATCACCACCGTGCAGGCGGTCAAGCAGCAGATGGCTGCTGCGGGGGTTGATGTGCGCCTGGAGGCAACATGAAGCACCAAGTCACCCTCGCCTCCTTGGACGGGCTTAGGTTCAACGATGACGGTTTGATTCCGGTCGTGGCCCAGGACGACGCGACGGGAGCGGTCCTCATGCTGGCCTGGGCCAACCAGGAGGCGCTGCGCCGCAGCCTGGAAACCGGCCGGATGACGTACTGGAGCCGCAGTCGCCAGAAGCTTTGGACCAAGGGCGAAGAGAGTGGCCACGTTCAGCAACTCGTGGCGCTTGGGGCTGACTGCGACCGGGATGCGCTGCTTGCCATCGTGCGCCAAAAGGGGCCCGCGTGCCACGAGAACACTGGCTCCTGCTGGTCCGGTGAGGCCGAAAAGCCGGTGGCTTCGATGTTGGGGTTCCTGGATCGCCTGGCAGCAACTCGGGCTGCCCAGCCTACAGGCGGCTACACGGACAAATTGCTGGCCGATCCTGCTTTTGCGGCGGCAAAAGTCGAGGAAGAAGCAGGCGAAGTTGGCGCCGTGCTGCGCGGCGAGGACAACGAGGACACGCTTGAGCACGAGGCAGCCGATTTGCTTTACCACTTGATTGTGGCACTGCGTTCCGGCGGATCGAATCTGGCCGCCGTGCTGGATGAACTGCAGGCGCGCCACACGAAGTAGCGGCGGGGGCCGTCAGGCAAGCAGCCGCACCGGGGGCGCACCCGCCGTCAAGACCACGAGACTGTCGCTTGCAACCGGTTCCCAGCGCGGATCATCATCCAGGGGTTCGCTGGCGACGACGCTACCCTCGGGAAACCCGTCACCGTCAAGCACCAGGTAGAGGCTGTTTTGGCGCTCACGGCTGGCGGCCCGCGTGGCGACGACCTGGTTGCCGTCACTCACCAGGAAATTGAGTTGGGCTTCGAGGCCCGCCGCGCGGGCGTGCTCGATGACCGTTCGCAGCAGGCTCTGGACTGCCAATGCCAGGCTGCCCGGTTCACGGGGCAAGGCGTCCAGGATTGTCAGCAGGCACTGGAACAGGTATTCGCTGTCGGTGGTACCGCGCAGGAGCAGCCGGCGCTCGGGGCTGATCCAGTTTTCCAGCATATGCTGCCTCCACGACGTATCGAAGTGCTCCAGGAAGCCGTTGTGACAAAACGCATATCGGCCGTCCACGAAGGGGTGGCTGTTGGGCTCGGTGGTGGTGCCTGCCGTGGTGGCGTTGCGCACAAGGGCCAGCACCAGGGGGCTGCGCACCAGGGGCCCGAAACTTGGCAGGTTGGTATCTGCCCAGACCGGCATCAGGCTAACGTAGCGGCCCGGCTTGGCGCGGGTGTCAGGATCGTACCAGGCGATGCCGTAGCCGTCGGCGCAGACAACGCCGCTGAGGAGTTCCCGGGCGGCGTAGCTCTGGCGCAGCAGCCCGTGGCTGGTAGGCAGGATCAATTCGTCCAGGGAGATTCCTGGCCCGACGTAGGCGGCGTGGCGGCACATGTCAGCGCCGCAGCAAGTGGAGTGCGAACCACTGGTTGTCGTCGGTCCACGTCTGTTCAAGTTGGAAGCCTGCGTCCCTGGCCATCTGGGCAACACCGTCCAGGGTGAATTTGTACGAGTTCTCCGTGTGGATGCGCTCGCCGGCGTGCAGGGGCACCTCGAGGTCTGCGGCCGGGAACCGTATCGTTTGGTCGATCCTGGATTCAAGGTGCATCTCGATGCGCTGGCGCTCCGGGTTCCACAGGGCGATGTGGGTGAACGCGTCTGGGTCCGCGTCGCCGTCCAATTCCCTGTTCAAATGGGTAAGGATGTTCTTGTTGAACGCGGCCGTGACGCCCGCCGCATCGTTGTAGGCGGAGTGCAGGACATCCGGGTCTTTGACCAGATCGGTTCCCAGCAGGAACGCGTCGCCGGGTGCCAGGCAACGCGCCGCGTGGCGCAGCAGTTCCACCTGCTCGGGCGGTTCGAAGTTGCCCAAGCTGCTCCCCAGGAAGAGCACCAGCTTCGGGCGGTGCTCCATGGCGCCGATCTCGCGCAGACCTTCGCCATATTCGGCCACCACGGGCTTGACGTTCAGGCCTACGTATGCCGCTTCCAGTTGCCGGGCGGTTTGCGCCAGCATCGTTTCGCTGACGTCGTTGGGGCAGTACACCAGGCTGTTCTGGCGACGCAGCAGCCCTTCAATCAGCACCTTGGTCTTGGCACTCGATCCGCTGCCCAGCTCCGCCAAGGCCAATTGGCTTCCGGCGGCCGCCAGGATTGCTTCGAGGTTCTCGGCCAGGATGGCTTCCTCGGTGCGCGTGACGTAGTACTCGGGCGTCTTGCAGATGTCCTCAAACAACTTGGAACCGTGAGCATCGTAGAAGTAGAGGCTGGACAGCCACTTGGGCTCGTCCAAGAGGCCGCGCTGCGTGTCATTGACCACGCCAGCGCTGGTGAAGGTCTGCTCGCTCATCCAGCCGCCGCCACCGGCTCCTGCCACAAGAACCTCCGCTTCGGTGCGCCGGGTTGGGTTCAGATGCTGATGCGAACCAGTTGGCCGGTGCCCAGGACATAGACGATGGGAACCATGGCGAGGGCGACGTGGACGAGGGATGCCGCAACCAGGGCCAGGTTCTTGTCACATAGCGCATGGCGCCAATTCTGGCGGTCCCCCAGGCGCGAGGCTGCCGCACCGAGCCGCTGGGCAAAGCCATCCGGGAGCCGGCGTGCGAGATTGGTGGCGACGCGTCCTACGCCGTCGATGGCGCGGTGGTCCTGGATGGCCATGACGCGGGCCATCACGGCGCTGTGGAGCAAGCCGAGAACCAAGTAGAAGATGAGCAGCAACAACAGCAAGGTGCCCGCGTCGAAGATGGGCTTGCCACCAACGTACAAGATCTCCTGGCCGGGGTGCTCATACCCTACGCTGGATAGCGGCCAAAAGATCTCCGTGTAACCCGACAAACTGGGCGCAAACAGATCATACCACAACTCCGAGGCGATGGCGCCGGGCACCAGGTGCAATGCCGGCTGAAACCAACTGCCCGGCACGCGGGGATGCAAGTGGATCAGTGTCACGGCCGAAGCGGGAATGACCAGCAGGAACCACACGTTGTGCAAGGTTTGCCGATGGGTGCCGATCCAGAGGTCCAAGTCCGGCAGCAAGGACGCAAAGCCCAGCGCGGCGAAGAGGGCGACGGGGTGCCACCACTGGGTCAACAGGCCATCCTTGTGTGCCAGGGCCCAAGCGAACAACCCGTACAGGAGGCCGGCGGCTGCGTGGGTCAGCAGCGCGCTCAACGGGTTTCCTCCGCCATGGCCGGGCGACGCGGGCGGTGTGCCAAAAGGTTGCCTTCACGCGCCCCGGGTGGGACGATCGCAGCGGGCGAGTCGGATGCCGCTGAAGATTTGGCGCCGGATCGGCAGGTCCCAGTTGCGGAATGTGCCAGTGGCGCACGTGGCCCTTGTGGCCCATGAGCCGCCCCGTAGAACGCGGAAGTCGCCCCCGAAGAACACTTGCGAGTATTCCGGGTAGGGGAACATGCGGAATCCCGGGTAGGGGTGGAATCCGTCGGAGGTCCATTCCCACACGTCCCCGATCATGTGCTGGCACCCGGCCAGGCTGCTGCCGGCGGGGTGGGAGCCCACGCGTGATGGGCCCCACGCCAAGTGGTCGACGTTGGCTCGCTGGGTATCTGCCAATGCGTCGCCCCAGGGGTTGCGTGGAGGGCAATGGTCGTCAGCGTGTCCACGGGCGGCTTTCTCCCATTCCACTTCGGTGGGCAGTCGGCAGCCGCGCCAGCGGGCGTACGCGTCGGCCTCGTGGGCACACACATGCACCAAGATTTCGTCAGAGACCTTGGAGACCGGGGCGGCTCCGGTGACTTGGCGGCGCCACCACACGCCGTCCTTTTGGAACCAGTTGAGTGGTGCGTGGTGAGGCTCCTGATCCAGCCAGGCCCGGCCAGCGTCTGTCCAAAGGCTTGGGTCGTCGTAGCCCCCTGCGCGCACGAAGGCCAGGTACTCGCCGCAGGTTACGGGGAACCGGGCGATCTCGAAGCCCTTGACGTGCACTTCGTGGGGTGGAGCCTCGTTGTCGTACACGCCTGGGCCGTGAGCAGTCCCAACCTCAAAGGGTCCTTCGGGGATGTGCACCCAGGGCTTGGCGGGGCCGGGCATGGGGCGGGGCAGGGGCCTGACCACGGCCGGCTTGTAGGCTCCTGGGGGCAGTTGGTTGATGGTTTGCAGAAGCGTCTCCTGGTGCTGGTGTTCGTGCAGGATCAGCATCCAGTAAGCAAATCCGTTGCGCGTCAGCGGAGGGGCTTCGGGGCCGGTGTCGGCCGTTTGCAGGATTTCCAAGGCCCGCTGCCGCACCTCCTCCATGTACGTCCGCAGGCCGTCCCGGTCGAGGAGCTTGAGTTTGGGTCGTTCGGAGCGAGGGTGCCGGATCGCGTTGTACGTGTCATTGTATCCCGGGCGCAGCTCCGCCTGGTCTCCCACCTTCTGGACGAGCCACAGCTCCTCGAAGTTGGCGATGTGGCCCAGGTCCCAGTTGGGCGGGCTCAGAATGGACATGGCCGGCTGGCTCAGCTGGTCGTCCGTCAAGGGGTCCGCCAACAGCCATGTGCGCTCCCTGGCCTCCTGTAGTGCCTCGGAAATTCGTGCCTTGTTGCCGTGCGATTGGCTTGGCACGGGGTGGGCGGGGGCGTGGGCCTGCTCGGGCACGACAAGCTATGGGGTGGCTCTCCAGGAAAGGGTTGCGCACGGGGCTGGCCGAGGGCCGAAGCAGGGCTTGGTGATGTTGGTCAGGTCCGGGTGCCGTGGTGCAGTGCCCGCACGAGTTGCTCGACGGCCTCGGGCCCGCCAGCTTCGACTTCGCGCACCACACGGCTTCCGATGATGACGCCGTCTACCCCGGCGTCAAGGATCCGGCGTACGTCGTCGGCCGAGGATACACCAAAGCCGACGCACAGGGGCACGCCTGGTGCGGCTTGCCGGGCTCTGGCGACGGTTGCCTCCACGAGGGGTCCGGGATCGGATTGGCCGGTGATTCCAACGTTGGCGACGACGTAAAGGAAGCCGGTGGTGGTTGCGGCGATGGCTGCCATCCGGTCGGCGGGCGTGGTTGGCGTCACCAATGGAATCCAGGCCAGGCCAGCGGCCTCCAGTGCCTCTCGCACGGGGCCCGATTCCTCCAGGGGGACATCGGGGAGGATGCACCCGTCGATGCCGGCTTCGGCGAGGGCCGCAGCCCAGCCTTCCCACGACTTCTGGTAAGCCAGGTTGGCGTACGTCATGGCGATGAGCGGCGTGTCGGGGTGCGCGGCGCGCAACTGTCTGGCCATGTCGAGGCAGGAGGCGACGGTTGCGCCATTGGCCAGCGCGCGGTTGGCTGCCGCTTCGATGACGGGCCCGTCGGCGGCCGGGTCGCTAAACGGGATGCCGAATTCGATCCAATCGGCGCCCGCCTTGATGACTGCCTCGAATGCGGCTTGGCTGCCGGCTGCGTCTGGGTAGCCGGAGGGGAGGTAGATGGAGATCGCTCCGCGGGCTGCCTGTTTGCAGCGGTCCATGGCCTTGGCCAGGCGGTCGATGCCCCTCATGAGCCCTCCCGGTCGGCGCCCAGGGCGCTTCGAATGGTGTGGATGTCCTTGTCGCCGCGGCCGCGGAGGGTGACGAGGATGGGCCCTTGCGCTTCGCCGGCGACGGCCATTCGGTTGGCCTCCGCCAGGGCGTGGGCGGATTCCAGGGCGGGAAGGATTCCTTCCAGGCGGCACAGGTCCCGAGTCGCTTCGAGTGCTTGGGTGTCCGTGGCGCTCGTGTAGCGAACGCGCCCGGCTGCCTTCATGTAGGCGTGCTCCGGGCCGACGCCGGGGTAGTCGAGGCCCGCGCTGATGCTGTGGGGTTCGATGATCTGGCCGTCGTCGTCCTGGAACAGGATGCTGAGCATGCCGTGCAGGATGCCGGCGCGGCCCGTGGTGAGGCTGGCCGCGTGCTGGCCGGTTTCGACGCCGTGGCCGCCGGCTTCGACGCCAACCAGTTCCACGTCGTCGTCCTTGAATGCATGGAACGAGCCGATGGCGTTGGACCCGCCACCAACACAGGCGACCACTGAGCCGGGAAGGTGGCCTTCCTGTTCCAGCATCTGTTGCCGCGCCTCGACGCTGATGACTTTCTGGAATTCGCGAACCATCCAGGGAAACGGATGCGGTCCCACGACGCTGCCCACGCAGTAGTAGGATGAATCGGGGTCGGCGGACCATTCCCGCAGGGTCTGGTTGACGGCGTCCTTGAGGGTGCCGTTGCCGCTGGGGACCGGGTGGACCTGGGCGCCGAACAGCTTCA
>JBFJVP010000151.1:0-7098 GCA_041624075.1 Thermoplasmatota archaeon
GTCGCCTACGCGTTTCCATTTCGCCCGGGCGACATCGTGGTGGGTACGGACAAGGAACACAACAGCAACCTGGTTCCGTGGCTGCACCAGGATCGCAAGGGGCGCCTGGATTACCGCGCCTTTCCAACGGCGACCGACGGCATCATCGACCTCGACGAGTTCCACGAGTTCCTTGCCGGGCAAGTGGCTGGCGGAAACTTGCGCATGGTTGCCTTGGGCCACGTGAGCAACGTGGACGGCGTGGCCCTGCCTGCGCGCGAGATCACCAAGCTGGCCCATGACTTGGGGGCGCTGGTGTTCTGGGATGGCGCCCAGGGCGCGCCGCACGTGCCAGTGGATGTGGAAGCCATCGGCGCGGATCTGTACGCTTGGTCGTTGCACAAGATGATGGGGCCCAACCTGGGCGTACTGTACGGTCGCCAGGAGGTACTCGAAGCCATGGACGGCTTCATGGTGGGCGGCAGCACCGTGGCCGATGTGCGCGTCGACGACTACCGCCTGCTGGATCCGCCGGAGCGCTTCGAAGCGGGCTTGCAGGACAACGCGGCCATCATTGGCGCCGGCGTGGCCTGCGATTACCTGGATGGACTGGGACGGGAGGCTGTGCATGCTCATGAGGTGCAGCTCAACCGGCGCCTGGACGCCGGCCTGCGCGACCTGCCTGGCGTGAGCATCGTTGGCCCCGAGGATCCTGCAGCCCGCGGCGGCATTACAGGCTTCAACCTGACGGGCCTGTCGAGCCACGATGTAGCCTTGTACCTTGATGAGGCGGCGGATATCGCCGTGCGCAGCGGGCATCACTGTTGCCACTCCTACTTCCATGCCCGTGGCGTGGATGGTTGCGTACGCAGCAGCGTGTACGCGTACAACACCGATGAGGATGTGGATCGGCTGCTGGAGGCCGTTGGGGACTTGACGGCCGCCATGCCCAACTGAGGGGCCGGATCAGCGCCGACGATACGCCACGCCCGCGGCGATCAAGGCAAGGGCTGCCAGTGCCAGGGAGCCGGCCGGAATGGGGTTGTCGCCGGTGTAGCGCTCGGCCCACTCATCCCACAATTGGACGTTGGGGTAGCGCTCCGGCCCGGTCAATCGGAAGGTATCGTTCTGACCGAGGCGTCCGTCGCCATCGTCGGCGTACTGGAACATGTAGCCCGCTTGGGTCTGGCGCACCGGGTTGGCGGGATCGAAGCTGGCCAGGATGGCGCCGGCGTCATCCAGGACGCGCACCGTGATCTCTCCAAGCGGCGCCTGGCTGGGCCCAAACACCGTGTAGTTCTCGCCGTCAAACTCGAAGGCCTGATTGGGAGCGGCAAGCCGCGAGGTGGGCGCTGGCGGCTTGAGGGCAGGTCGCGGGCCGTAGTCGAAGCGCATGGACCCTGTGGCCTCGTCGCCGTCGAAGTCCAGTGCCAGCGGCTGGCCCTGGGCATCCAGCAGCATCGTAAACGTGCCGTCGTCGTCCTGGTACACGGCGGTGATGGTGCCATTGGCGTTGATGGTCACGTCCAGGCGATCCAGGTGTTCCGGGTCCAAGCCCTCCAGGGGATTGCCTTGGAAGTCGTCGCCCATGAAGGCGCCGGGCAGGCAGGAGCCACGCTGTCCTGACGGGCGGCTGGCGTAGGTCTGGCCACCCCAGACCAGCAGATCCTGTTCGGGTGTGCACCAGGTTTCCAGGGAGAAACGCAGACCGCCGAAGCTCATGTCCATGATGGCCTTCGCCACGTCGCCCTGGCCCCATTGCAACCATAGATCCAGGTCGATGGGGCCGCCGAACAGCTCCTGCGTCGGATCGGGGCCGGCCGTGCCCGAACCGTACGGGCCACCCGAACCAGCGGGGGCATCGGCGGCTTCGGTTGCATCGGAGCCACCTGTGATGTGGAATGTGGCCCTGATGGCGGCCAGGTCCGATCCGTCAGTGCCGTTGAGCGCGGAGGCCAGTTCGGCAACGGCTGCGTCGGCCAACTGGGTTGCCTTCTCTTGTGTCAAGGGCCCGGGCTCGGTGGGCGAGGGTTCGGCCGGCTGGGGGTCGGGATTGCCAAAGCAGCCCGCCATCAAGAGGGCCAGTGCTAGGCCCAGCAGGACCAGTGAGCGAGACGGTGAAGTGGTCACACCCCGGGGTGGTCCGGTCCTTGAGTTAGGCTGCTGGGCTTGGGGGCAAGCGGCCACCAGGACCTTCGTGCTTGGAACCAAACGCCTATTTTGACCAAGGCCCGGTCGCCATCGTTGGCAGACCCCATCCAGGCCGTGCAGGCGGCGTTTGCAGCCATGGGCTGCGGCGCGCTGTTCAACACGTACTGTTTCCTGTTCCTGTTCCTGCCCCCGACGCTGATCGGCTACTGGGCCGTGCCGTCCCGTCGCTGGAAGCTGGGCTGGATCACGCTTGCCAGCTTCGTCTTCTACAGTTTCTGGGACATTCGCTTCGTGCTGCTGCTGGTCGCCAGCTCCGTGGTCGACTACAGCGTCGCCCAACGGCTGGCCGCCGCCTCCTCACCCGTCATTCGAAAACGCTGGCTGCGCGCGTCCATTGTCTTCAACCTGGGCACGTTGGGCTTCTTCAAGTACGCCGTCTTCGGCTTGCAGAACGTTCGCAACCTCTTCGACGTACTGGGTCTCCCCGTTGAAGTGCCGGGGTACAACATCGTGTTGCCCGTGGGCATCTCGTTCTACACGTTCCAGACGATGAGTTACACCATCGACGTCTACCGGGGCCACTTCAAGCCGACGCGCAACTTCCTGAAGTATATCGCATTCGTCACGTTGTTCCCGCAACTGGTCGCCGGACCCATCGTGCGTTATCGCACCCTCAGTGACCAATTGGACGCCTTGCCACGGCGCCTGAGCGGAGCCTTTGCCGGCACTGGCCTCATGCTCTTGTCCATGGGGCTGTTCAAGAAGGTGGTGATCGCGGACCTGATTGCCCTGCGCATCGATCCCCTGTGGGCCGACGTGGGGGCCCTCAACACTGTCACCGCATGGATCAGCGCCATGGGGTTCATGCTGCAACTCTACTTCGACTTCAGTGGCTACTCCGACATGGCCATCGGCCTGGGCGCCTTGCTGGGCTTGCGGTTCCCCATCAACTTCCGCGCGCCCTTCCAGGCCCTCAACCCGCCAGACTTCTGGCGGCGCTGGCACATCAGTCTCAGCACGTTCCTCCGAGACTACCTCTTTGTCCCCCTGGGCGGCAATAAGGTGAGCCTTCCCCGCTGGCGGTTCAACGTCATCCTCGTGATGGTGCTTTCCGGATTGTGGCACGGGGCCGCCTGGACATTCATCTTCTGGGGCGCCTACTACGGCATCCTGCAAATCGCGTACCGCAAGTGGGGTGCCTTGTGGGATGCTTTGCCCAAGGCGGGCCAGATGATTGGCTTCCAGTGGCTCGTTGTCGTCTCCGGCGTGCTCTTTCGTGCGCCCAACATTGGCACCGCCGGCGAGGTTTACCGGGCCATGTTCGACCCGACCTTCTGGGGCGGCCTCGGGGCCCTGCCCCTGATGGCGGTGATGGTTGGCCTGTACGCGTTCACCATGATCGTGCGCCCTGCCTGCGATCTGCGCTTCCGCCTGCGCCCGTATGAGGCGGCGCTGGTCGCCGTGGGCCTTGTGATTGCCTTGCTGATCATTCGCCTTGAGTACAGTCCCTTCCTCTACTACCAGTTCTAACCATGACCTCCGCCGATCCCGACCGCCGCGACGCATCGCCCGCCAGCCCATCCCCCGAGCCGGGGGAAACCGAGCCAAACGAGGTGCCCGAGGACGTGGGCAGCGACCGGGCCACGCCGCTGGCCGCAGCGCAGGAACCAGTTGTCGCGGAGCGAACGGATGGTAGGCCGGTCGCCATTCTCAAGGCAGCCATGGGGGAGGGTGGCATCCTGGAGGTGGACATTGACGACAGCGATGCTGACGTGCGGCGGCGCGGTTGGACGTTCTTCGTGCTCACCATCCTGCTACTGGCGACGCTGGCAGGCGCCATCCTAAGCCTCAACGTGGTGGTCAATCCCCGGAGCCGGTTCGATTCGGACCACTACCCGCCCCTGATTCCTGACTACGGTGCGAGCAAGATGGAGGCCTACAACGCCATGGATCCGGCCCCGCAGATCGTGGTGTTTGGGTCCTCCCGGTCTCTCAAGATTGCTCCGACCTACTTGGAGGAAAGGACCGGCAAGACGGCGTTCAACTTCGCCATTCCCGGCTCCAGTCTTGAGGATGCACTCACCCTGTATCGTTACATGCGGGATCAGGGCAAGGCGCCTGAGGAGGTGTACTTTGGCTTCGAGGAGGTCCAGTTGTCGCCCGAGATCGTGCCGAAGTTGCCCCGTTCGCGGGCTTGGCAGGAGATTACTGGCGAGTCGGGGCTGTGGGCGGACGCCAAGGTGCTCTACGAGACGATCAATCCTGGCTACGTGCAGGACGTGGGTCGCGTGTTGTACTACGCTCACGTTGTGGGCGAGTTCCCGGAGCAGCGACTCATCGTGGATGAGTTGGGTGAGGGCCACTACATCGCATTTGAGAACCAGATCGAGAATGGCACGTTTGACCTGACGGCGGAGCGTGAGCGGCATTGGATCAACGAGGCGCGGCCGACGTATGTTCAGGCGCTGCGCGTTGAGCAGGAGCGGGACGGGGCGCTGGATGCGGGAAAGATTGCGGTGCTCGATACCTTGATCGGAGAGGCTGCTCGGGAGGGGACGCAGTTGACGCTCTTCATGACGCCGCTGCAACCGGATGCCTTGGGGCAACTTCGCGGCTTGCCGGGCTTTGACCGGGTGCACGATCAGGCAATCGAGGTTCTTGTGGATCGCTGTGGGGCCATTGAGGTGTTCGATTTCACTGAGATCGAGTCTTTCGGGGGAGATGGCTCAAGCTTCTACGACAACTTCCATTACCGTGCGGACAACGCACGGCTGTTGGTCGATGCCATGCTGGCTGGCCAGGCGGCTCGGTGCCAGCCCGATTGACAACACTTAGGTGGCGTGACGGCAACGATTTAAACTCGCCGGGTAGGTGGTTGCCTGTCAATGTTGGCTCTGTGGGCCG
Organism: Thermoplasmatota archaeon; assembly: GCA_041624075.1. GTDB lineage: Archaea > Thermoplasmatota > E2 > JACPAO01 > JAHFTW01 > JBFJVP01. Next base: position 5,035 of record JBFJVP010000151.1, read on the forward strand.
GCAGGGCAGAGCTCATGTCTCTTCCCCTGGCTGCCCTGCAAGCGCCCTTGTCGCGCCTGGGGTGCGACGCGTTATTTAATACCAATTGCTTTATCTTCCTCTTTTTGCCGGTCGCGCTGCTCGGCTACTGGCTAGTTCCAAGCCGACGCTGGAAGCTCATATGGATCGGGGCCATGAGCATCCTCTTCTACTCCTTCTGGGACATCCGGTTCGTAGCCCTACTGGCAAGCAGCGCCGTCGTCGACTACACAGTCGCCCGGCTCATTGCCACGGCCACCACGGATGGCGTCCGCAAGCGCTGGCTGCTCCTCTCCATCAGCTTCAACCTCGGCGTTCTAGGGTTCTTCAAGTACGCCATCTTTGCCCTTGAAAACGCCAACAGCATCCTCAGCCTGCTAGGCTCAGCCACCCAACTACCCTACCGCAACATCGTCCTGCCCGTCGGGATCTCGTTCTACACGTTCCAAACGATGAGCTACACCATCGACGTGTACCGCCGAGTCGTCGAACCCACCCAGGACTTCATCAAGTACCTCGCCTACGTCAGCCTTTTTCCACAGCTCGTCGCCGGACCCATCGTCCGCTACGCCACCCTCTCCAAACAACTCGACGAACTCCCCGTGCGGCCGGCCCCACAACTGCTGGCCCTGGGCGTGACCCTGTTCGTTCTGGGCCTCGCCAAGAAGGTCCTCATCGCCGACGTCATCGCCTTCCGTATCGACCCCTTCTGGGATAACGTCGAAGGCCTCACCACCGTGACCGCATGGGTAGCCTTCATCGGCTACGGGTTGCAACTCTACTTCGACTTCAGCGGGTACTCCGACATGGCCATCGGCCTCGGCGCCCTGCTCGGATTGCGCTTCCCCATCAACTTCAACGCCCCCTACCAGGCCATCAGCCCCGCCGATTTCTGGCGGCGCTGGCACATCAGCCTCAGTACGTTCCTGCGTGACTACCTGTACATTCCCCTAGGAGGCAACCGGCGGGGCCCCAAACGAGTGCTGATCAACCTGATGGCAGTCATGGTTCTCGGGGGACTCTGGCACGGCGCCGCCTGGACATTCGTCGTCTGGGGCGCCTACCACGGAGGCCTCCTCGTCCTCTACCAGGTGGCCCGGCCCGCATGGGATTCGTGGGCCCCGTGGCTCCAGCGCGCCGCCACCCTGAGCTTGGTCTATCTCGGCTGGGCGGTCTTCCGCGCCCCGTCGCTGGACAGCGTACTCGACCTCTTTGGACACATGTTCCTGGAGTGGAACCTGGGCGGCCTGGTCGCCCAGAGCCGCTTCATCGTTGCCTTGGTCGCGATCCTTGTCTTCACCCTGAAGGCCCCCTCGACCGCAGTGCTCAACATTCGCTTCACCCCCGCCCGGGCCCTCGCCCTGGCGCTCCTCCTGTTGGCGAGCATCATTGTCATGAACACGATCCAAAGTCCCTTCCTCTACTACCAATTCTGACCATGAATGAAACGAAGCCCTCTGGCCTCGGCGACGCCAGCACCCGCGATCGCCTCGATCAGATCCGCGTACCGGATGACCCGGCCGCCCGCCCCTTCATCATGCAATTCCTGGCCGTGGGCGTGCTGCTGGGCCTCATGGTTTCTGGCATGTATGTGTTCGTGGACCCCCACGACCGCTTCCCGCAGGATGACTACAGACCCTTGATCGTCGACTGGACCGACTCCAAGATCAACCGCCTGCGCGATCAGGACGAAGCGCCCAGAACCGTCATCCTTGGCTCGTCGCGTGCCATGGCCATCAGCCCCGATCACGTGGAACACACTGGATTCGGGCCCGCCCCCGCGTTCAATCTGGCCATTCCGTCGTCGACATCCCGCGACTTCGTGCTTCTGTACGAATACCTGGTCGCCGAGGACATGAGGCCAGATCACCTGGTCGTGGCGATCGACCTTGACGTTCGTTCGACCATTGGCTCAGTGGTGGAGGATTCGGCTGCTGCGCCGCAACTCGCGGGGCGGGATCCGGACCTGATCGACGACCTGCGGCGCCTGGGCAACGCGTTCTCGCTGGCCGGCTTGGTTGACACGTGGCGGGTGCTGTACTACAC
>JBFJVP010000152.1:0-7077 GCA_041624075.1 Thermoplasmatota archaeon
CGTCTTCGTTGACCAAGCCATGATCATGTACCAATTGGTTCTGGGAGCGCCCATCTTTGAAGAGATGTTCAAGTTCGGCCTGGCTCTGCTGCTGGCGGCCCCCATCGCCGTCAAGACCGCTTCAGGGCGCCTGGCCGGCGAACTGGCGCGGTGGCCCCTGGCCGCCCTGATCGGAGCAGGCCTGGGCGCGATCGTGGCCACCGATTCCCTAATCAGTGCCCAGATCCCGGATGCGTGGCAAGGCATCTCCACCGCCAACGCTGCCCTGATAGGCGCGGCTGCCTTCGTGATCCTCACCGCCGTTGCGCGACTGGCCGCCATCGGCCTGCCCCTTGGCGTGCTGGGGCTCGTGCGCGTGCCCTTGGCTTTCGCCGTGGGCGCCGGTTTCGGCATCATCGAGCACGCCAGCACGTACAGCGACGAACCGCTGCGGATCTTCTACGGTCGCCTGGCGTTCCACGGCGGCGCCACGGCGCTCTCCATGACCCTGTACTCCATCGTGGCAACCCTGCGGCCGGTGGGCGTGCGCTGGTTCGCCTTGGTGCCCTCCATGGTGCTGCACTGGCTCAACAACGCCAGCGCCATCTTTGTGGCCCTCATCAGCTCCGGCATCCCGCGCCTTGATGAGGTGTGGCACCTGGGAATCATCGTGTCCATCTACGCCGTGATGCTGGTTGCCATCCCGTTGGCGATCCCGCTACGAAAGCTGGCCGTCAGGGCCGCCCGCCGGCGCCGAATCGTCGGCACTTGAGCGGATCTGGCGCATGCGCCAATCATAGGATGCCCAGATGCGGTTGACGGCCCCTTGAAGGTGCGCGTAGGCTGCCGCCTTGAGCACGATCCAGGACACCAAGCCGCCCACGGCCATGATGACGCCGGCGATCAACTGGGCTTCGCTGACAACCACGACCTCTCCGTCTGCGTTGACATCCAGGCCCTCCATGGCGACAACGCTTCCCGGCAGCGTTCCCAGAATCAGGAGCGTGTAGGCGGGAATCAGGAGGCCCAACACCAGGCCCGGCTTGGCCACCTTGTTGTGGTTCATGCGGCGGCCCAAGTATTCCAGGTTGCTTGCGAAGTAGTAGAAATAAGGGAAGTCCAGCACGGAGAAAATGCGCGCCATCGTGTACCAGACGACGCCGTCTCGTCGGCCCTCCCGGCTGAGTTCAAACTGGTGGTACAATTCCATGTGGGCCTTGTAGTCCCAGTAGTACCGGTAGAAATTGAACGTCAATACCGCCAACCAGAAGCCCTGCCAAAAGGGTCGTGGGCCTCCAACCGGGCGTTCCAGCACCATTAGGGCGCGCCACCCGGCCGCCACTCATCAAGCTTGGGTTGGCCTTCGACGGGCCTCGGACGTGCCGGCAGGAGGCGTTCGAGTGGTTTCCCGGTGCCCTTCGGGACCTTTTTCCTCCATGACCCCGTCGTCCAAGCGGGAGCACCATGGACGTACTCGATGCAGGGGTCTTTGTCAGTCGATTCGAGGCGCCGGTCCCCAAGGGCCTGCGAACGGTCCTCTGGGGGCCCCTGCAAGCCCGAGAGCTGGGATTGGACGGCTGGGAGGTGCAGGACGGCGGCGAAACCGGGTACGTGTTCCACAACCCGGGCGTGGCGCTCACGATGGGCAAGGCCACCAGCACCCTGATCGTTGTCCGGCGACTGGCGCGAGCATTCCTGACGATCTACATGGGTGGCTACCCGGCCGACGCCCCCGCCAGCCAGCGCAGAATGGACGTTCAGAAGGTAGTCTCCGCGTGCGAGTTGTTCCTCAGCCGCCTCGCCAAGCAGACGATCCGGTTCGAGTTGACCGGTGAGTGGACCCTGGTGGACAACCTAGCCCCCGCGCCGGCAGCCGAAGCTCCCGCCGAGCCTGTGGCCAGCGCAGCGGAAATTAGCCCCGTGGCCGAGCCGCCACGCGCGGCCAACAGTGCCCTGTGGGAAGTTTAGCTCCCTTCGTCCAAATCGAACGAATCCACGCGCGGTGCTTCATCCACGGCCGCCTGCCCGCCGATGCGGTGGGTCACCACGGACATCACTAGAACCACGAAAGCTGCCAGCGTGAAGACGGCCTCGACGATGTGGGCCGCTGCCAGTTCCAGGCGGAAGAATTGAACCGCGACGCCTTCGGCCAATGCAGCGGTCGTCATCAGCGCGATGGCAATCAGTAGCACCAGCATTGCCGGCGCCCTGTGTTTGAGGTAAGCCCGCAACGTCAGAATCACGAACGTTCCGCCTGCCAAGACCGTGAGTCCCTTCAGGATCGTCAAAACAAGAATGACCTCGTGTTCCATGTTCAAGCACCCAGTTGATTCCAGAGATTGATCAAGCGATCCTCAAGCGCCGCGTTGGCTTCCCATGTGATGTCGACGCGATCCGCGCCAACTTCGATTCGCGCCAAGCGGATGCGCGAGCGGTAGAGGTCGTAAGGCTTGCCGTCCCGCGTCATGGCACTGCGTTCGACCATAAGAACACCGCTTTCCACCAGTTTTCCCACCTGCCGATAGGCTGAGGCGAGCGGCAACGTGGTGGCGTCGCTGATCTCCTTGACGGCGAGGGGTTTGCGGATGCAACTGGCCAGAATGCGGCGCGTGGAGGCCGACGAGAGTGCGGCCTCGACTGCAGCGTCATTCAGCGGGCGTATTGACACCATTGCGCCATTCTCGGCGCTGAGAATCAGCCCTGCGAAATAGGCCTTGTCTATTACCGGGTGTCCCGGGTGGCCGTCGACATGGTCCCAAACAAGGCCCAGGCAATCCCGCTGACCGCCATCTTGGTCGTGACGGCGTTGGCCGGTTGCACGGTCATGAGCACCGACGAGCCCCCCCAAACCCGAGAAATTACGTTTTGGGTAGAAGAAATTGATTGGGCTCTGCACCCAAACGTTGAGCAGCGCGTGTGGGCGTTTTGTGCCGAAGGCAACGGCGTCGAACAGGTCTGGGACGGTCCGTGCAGCGTGCCCGGGCCCACGGTCCGCGTCAACGAGGGCGATACGGTGCGTGTCACATTCCGCAACACCCACGGCATCCCCCATACGGTCCATTTCCATGGCCAGCACCCGTACAGCGCCGACATGAACGGCAACCGGCTGCTCGGCGATGGCATGGTGGTTGGCCCCGGCGAGGACCTGACCGTTGAATGGGTGGCCGATCCCGCTGGGACGTTCATCTATCACTGCCACTTTGACACGCCGACGCACATGGAGATGGGCATGTACGGTGCCTTCATCGTGGACGCGCGCGACGAACCGGAACCGGTCGACCACGACTTCATCGCCATCCTGGATGAGTGGCACGTGGATCTGCCGGGTGCGTTGGGCACGGGCTTCCCGGACTACAACTTCTTTACCATCAACGGGCGCAGTTTCCCCTTGACCCAGCCGATGCTGGTGGATGTGGGGGACAAGGTGCGGATCCACATGATCAACGCCGGCTACCAGTTCCATGCGATGCACCTGCACGGGTACACGCCGGATTCCTGGGAGGGCGTGGCCGGCTGGCGGCACGCGGTACCAACGGACGTGCGCGAGATCGCGCCTGGCCAGAGCGTAGTGCTCGACTTTGAGGCCGTCCGGGAGGGGGTCTGGCTGTTCCATGACCACGTCGTGCCCAGCGTGACCGCTGCCGGCGGCGAGGGCTTCGGCGCCTACCCGCGCGGCATGCTCAGCGCCTTGGTCGTCGGGGATGCCTATGCTGCAGCCCTGCCGGATGTGGCGGGGGCGATCCTGAAGGCGGCCCAAGGCGATGTGGCTCCGGCGCCGGCGCAACAGCACTCGCCTTCTGAATCCGGGGCCCCGGCGCATGACGCGGCCGTTGAGGCGGCAGAGGAACCAGCTGCTCCCGTTCCCACGGTGCGTGCGAAGATGGCGGGCTTCGCCTTCGACGCCGAGCTGCGCGTGGCGGCGGGTTCCCGGGTGGTATGGACCAACGAGGACAGCGTCTACCACACGGTCACCTTGGCTGACGGAAGCGTGGACAGTGGACGCATCGAGGCCGGCGAATCCTGGTCCCACGTCTTCGATACGCCTGGAACTTACGAATACTACTGCAAGCCGCACGCCTACGAGGGCGACGACGGCTGGAAAGGAATGGTAGGTACGTTGATCGTCGAGGAATAAAAAATGAACGTGACGCAGAAACTCTGGCCAGCCTCCCGAACGCTCGCGTGTGTCGTCCTCTTGGCGACCGCCGCCCTGGCCGGATGTTCAGCTCCTGCCACCAATGGCGCGGCCGAGGGCACCGGCGGGACGGTCACGATCGACATGAAGGACCTCAAGTTCTCTCCGGCCACCCTGACCGTGCCACTTGGCACCACGGTGACCTGGGTCAACAAGGACAACTTCGACCACACCGTCACCCCCGTGGACAAGTCCGCATGGGGCAGTGCCGGCAGTGGCGACGACCCGTCGGACTGGATTGCCGGCGGGGAGTCCTACTCTTACACCTTTACCAAAGAAGGAACGTATGTTTACTACTGCATCCCCCACGCGGCCAAGGGCGCCGACGGCCAGTGGCGCGGCATGGTGGCCACCATCACGGTGAGTGCCACGGCCGCGCCCCTGGGGGGCCAGGCCGCTGATCTGAGCCCGCCGGCTGCCCTGGCCGTTGATGTGCCTGAAATCGGGCGCGACGGCGACGACGTGCCGGCGCCCATTGGGTCACGCGGCCCCGAACACCTCACCTTTGACATCACCGCCAAGGAGGTGGTGGCGGCCATGGGTGAGGGCATCACCTACAGTTACTGGACCTTCGAGGGGACAGTTCCCGGCCCCATGCTGCGCGCTCGCGTCGGCGACACCATCACGGTGAACTTCCACAACGACGCCAGCAGCACCACCGGTCACAACATCGACTTTCACGCGGTCACAGGGCCCGGGGGCGGTGCGGCGGCCCTCGATGCCCTTCCCGGCGAAACCAAGACACTGACATTCAAGGCGCTCAACGCCGGCTTGTACGTCTACCACTGCGCGTACCAGAACCCGCCCCTCCACGTCGCCCAGGGCATGTATGGGTTGATTCTCATCGAACCCGCCGGCGGCCTGGAGCCCGTGGACGAGGAGTTCTACGTCGTGCAGAGTGACTTCTACAGCGGGTTCCCGGCGTCTGCACTGGGCCATCACGCCTACAGCAGCGACGCCGCCCTCGACGAGCGCCCCAGCTTCGTGGTCTTCAACGGTCGCATGGCGAGCCTGAAGGACGCCGACCGGCAGTTGCATGCAGAGGTGGGCGACCGGATTCGGATGTTCGTCGGCAACGGCGGCCCCAACCTGGTCAGTTCGTTCCACATCATCGGCGAGATCTTCGACCGCGTGTACCAGGAGGGCAGCCTGACCAGCCCGCCCCTGGAGTCCGTGCAGACAACCCTGGTGCCCGCCGGCGGCGCCACCATGGTGGAGTTCGACCTGGAAGTCCCCGGCGACTACTTCCTGGTGGACCACTCGATCTTCCGCGTGGCCAAGGGCGCCTTCGGCGTCCTGCATGTCGAAGGCGAGGACAACCCGGAAGTCTTCGCGTCGGGCTAAACACCCTGAATCGTGAAGCCCGGTGCCATATGCATCGGGCGATGGCCGCGTCGCCCTGGGGGCGCAATGCCTCCCGTCCCCGGGCAGACCGACGGCCCGGTTCCTTTACCCCCTCATCCCGCGCGCACCAAAGGGTCCCTTGGCAGCGACCAACCCCTCGAGGGCGTCGCCCCGATCCCTTGCAAGTCAAAACCATCCAGCACCAACGGCAAGTACCCGACTTGGCGAACCCATGGCCAAGGCCCGCACAAGCCCACGGTGTCTCCGGTCATGGGTCCAGGAGCGTCTGGCATCCATCGGTCCCTGCTGCACCCTACCTTTAACATCAGACCCTCGGCGGGTCGGCCCGCGTGGCCGGCCCGCAGCGGAGAGGAACCATGCCCCTACACACCATCCCATCCACCGGCCTGATCGTGGCCCGCATTGATGTACGCGACGACGTGAAGATCGAAATGACCGCGCCCAAGGAAGTGAAGCTGCGCGCCGGGCAGGATCTGTTTGTCCGTCTGACGTATCGTTTCCAGGAGGCCAGTCGAAACAGCGAAACCTGCCAGTTTCGGCTCAGTTCGTCCCTGGGGGACGAGTCCGCCGAGCCCGCCACCGTCCAATGGGAAGACCGCCCAGGGCTTCCCGATGAACTCTGGGGATCGTTGCAGCAAAAATACGGCAAACTGGAGCCGGGGCGCTACAAGTTGAAGTTCCAAGTCAACGGCAGCCTGGATGTTCGAAGATGGAGTGAAGATGACGCCGAGCGCGTTGCCGACAGAAGCGTTGAGGGCACCATCAGCGTCGTGGTGGAGTAGGTGGCGCCTGAGTCAGATGGCCAAGAGAGGCTTCGGCAGTTGTTGTTCCCTCGCGCCGTTGCCGTCATCGGCGCCAGCCGCACGCCGGGCGCCATCGGGTGGCAAATCGTCAAGGCCCTGCGCCAAGGCGGCTTTGAGGGCACCATTTACCCGGTCAACCCCGCGCCCGGCGAGGTAGCGGGCATTGCGACGGTCGCCTCCCTGGAGGGGCTTCCGGAACCCGTCGACCTGGGCGTCATCGCCGTGCCAGCCCACTTAGTGGTGGATGCGGTGAGGCAGTGCGCCGCAGCCAACATCGGCGGCGTGGTGGTCATCAGTGCCGGCTTCCGTGAAGTCGGGGGCCACGGCGTTGAGCTGGAAGCCGAACTGGCCCAGGTTCTGCGGGAAACCGGCCTGCGGGCGGTGGGGCCCAACTGCATGGGCATCTTCACCAACGACCCGGCCAACCCTGTTAACGCCACCTTCGTCCCCATGGAGTTGCCCCACGGCAACGTGGCCATCGCCAGCCAAAGCGGCGCCCTGGGCTTGGCGCTGCTGGAACGCGCCAGCAGCCTCGGCTTGGGCGTCAGCCGCTTCGTCAGCCTGGGCAACCGCGTGGATGTCTCCAGTAACGACTTGCTGGAGTTGTGGGGCGACGACCCCGACGTGGGGGTCATCCTGCTCTACCTGGAGCATTTTGGCAATCCTCGCCGGTTCGTGGAGGTCGCGCGCCGCGTCACCCGCCACAAGCCGATCTTGGCCGTCAAGAGCGGCCGC
>JBFJVP010000153.1:0-7066 GCA_041624075.1 Thermoplasmatota archaeon
GACGTGGCGGAGGAAGCATGGACGGGTTTGGGACGCGCTGAGATGGCGGCCGTTGGCCTCCTGGCGGCTGTGGCCGTGGCCAGCACGCTGCTGCCCATCACGTTCATCGACGACTTGGCCCTGGGCAGGACGCTGGTGATCAGCATCCGTGCGCACGGCCAGGGGCTTGCCTTCGTGCTAGTTGCCCTGATTCCTGGCCTGGCCGCCCACCCCCACGTCGTGCGGTGCTTCAACGAGTACCGTGGCCACAGCCGAACGATGGAGCTTAGTGGCCGCCACGCGGTGATGATCGGCCTGTTCGCCGCTACCGGCGTCGCTCTCCTGTTGGGAGCATTGACCACGTTCCTCCTGGAGGGTGCCCTGTGGCCGTGGCTCGCCACGCTGATTCCGGCCGCGGTGCTTGCCTACGCCGTCGCGGGGCGTCGCCAGACCGTGGTTTTGCTTCTGTTGCTGGCTTGGCCGCTGTGGGCGGCCGGCAACTCCGTCAAGGCAGTGTTTGACGGCCAGGGCTTGGTGGCAGGCCTTGACTTCGCCACGGAGCCGAGCATTCTGAGCTTGTGGCGACTCATGGGCGCCATCGTGGTTGCTGCCGCCGTAGCCCGCACCGTTTCGGCGTTCAACCGCATGGAGCACCCGCGCACGGCGATTCCCATGACTGCCGGGGCGGCCTTGGCCGCGGCGGCCATCGGTTTGCTCGAATTGCCCCTGTCGGCGTGGGTGGTCACCTCGCCCAGCGTGGAGTACCTAGGCATCGGCAGCGTTGTGGCATCCCAAACGACGGGAATCCGCTGGGCCATGCACATGGCGGCCCTGGGCTTCGGCTTCCTGCTTGCGTACTGCCTGGCCCGGCTGCATCGTCCCGAATGGTTCCGCAAGCCGCCGGTGGCACCCGTCGGGGCACCGGACGTGGTGCTTGCCTAGCGCCTCGTTCTTGGCCTCTATTCGCAACGGCCAAGGCCCCCGCCAGGCTGCCACGCGCGTGGCACTGACGGTCCGCGACCCCATCCATGGCAGCATCCTCGTGGAGGACTGGATGGAGGCGCTGATCGACAGCCCGGTCCTGCAACGGCTGCGCCGCGTCGGCCAGCTCGGTACTGCCCACCTGGTCTACCCTGGTGCTCACCACAAGCGCTTCGAGCATAGCCTCGGGGCCAGCCACTTGGCGGGCCGCATCGCCCAGGCCATGGGGTTGGACGAGCACGAGCGGCGCACGGCGCGGGCGGCGGCACTGTTGCATGACGTGGGCCACGGCCCGTTCAGCCACGCCTTTGAGGAACTGGTGAAGGAGCGCGGCCGCAGCCATGAGGATGCCACCGTTGACCAGATCCAATGGGGGCCACTGGCAGATCTGCTGCGCCAGGGCGGACTCGACCCTGTCTCGGTGGCCGAGGCGGTCCAGGGAAGGGGGGTTCTGGGCCCCATCGTTTCAGGAAGCCTGGATGCTGACCGGATGGATTACCTGCTGCGCGACGCCCACTACACCGGCGTGCGCGTCGGCGCCGACCCGGATCGCCTCGTGGGCGTCGTGCGGCGCGACGGCGACTCCATGGTTTTGCGGGAGTCCGGCCTGGTTGCCGCGGAGGCCTTCCTGACCACGCGGTACCTGATGTATCCCGCCGTCTACCTGCACCACACTGTGCGCAGCAGCGAGACCATGCTGCAGGAGGCGATCCGGCACCTGGTGGGGCCCGAGCCCGACGCCGGCCTCCTGATGGACCTGGAGCGGGAAACCGACGACGGTTTGCTGTGGCGTCTGCGGCAAGCAGGCGGCATCCCGGCGCAATTGGTTCGCCGCCTGGACCTTCGGCGGCTCTACAAGCGAGCCTTCGAGGGTCGCTCCACGCGCTTCGAGGAACCCGCCGTGCAGAAACTGGTCCACGACCCCATCCACCGACGCCAGACGGCGGCCGAGATCGCCGACCAGGCCGGCGTGCCCCACCACCACGTCATCGTCGACGCCCCCCACAGCCCCAAATTCCGGGAACTGAGCCTTCCCGTGCGCACCCGCGACGGCCGGACCCTGCTGCTGGGCGACGCCTCCGCACTGGTTGGGGCCCTGCACGCAGCCCGCATGGACCACTGGCGGTTCTGGGTGTTCTGCCCCGCTCGTGACAAGCATGCGGTGCAAGGCGCCGCAGCGGACTTGCTCGGCTAGCGAGGACTTGGCTGGCTGCTCTCAGGCCCACCGGTTCAAGTAGCCGCCACCCGTCCGCGCTGCCTGGATGGGCAACGCAACCAACTTTGGGGACCTTGAGCAGGAGCCGCTTGACGCGGACAAGCTCAAGGCCATCGTGGAGCGCCACTTCCGGGTGTACGACCACCGCAAGGAGACCTTCAGGGGCGGCGAGAGCGCCCACATGTTCTTCCTGATGTTCTCGGCCAGCGAGTTCGACGACCGCTACGCCGCCATGTCGGAGGAACTGCGCGCGTGGCGCTCTGACTTGCTGTTCTTCCTGCGCCACGAGGGCGGCGAGGACGTCTTGCTGGTGACGCTGCGCCAACCCCAGCGCCTGGCCAGCGTCCGAGTCAATGCGGTGCTGCTGGTTGCGACCATTCTGACCACGGTCACGGCCGGCGCTCTGGTGTGGGCCAACTACTCGTCACCCACCAATTCCCTGGGATGGAAGGCCCTCTGGGATCCGTCCTCTCTGCTCTGGGGCGGCCTCACGTTTGCGCTGCCACTCATGGCGATTCTGGGCATCCACGAAACCGGCCACTACCTGGTGGCGCGGCGGCACGGCCTGCGCGCCAGCCTGCCCTTCTTCATCCCGGTTCCGCCGGTGCTGTTTCCCATTGGCACCCTGGGGGCCTTCATCAGCCTCCGTGATCCCATTCCGGATCGCAAGGTGCTCTTCGACGTGGGCGCCAGCGGTCCGTTGGCCGGATTCATCGTGGCGGTTCCAGTGGTCATCCTGGGCGCCGCACTGACCGGCAGCTACGCCATCGAGGTGCCCGAACTGGGGGCGCCAGAGATCGATGCGGGCGCCTACGACATCGAGCGGCAGGGCTACGACACGGCGATCCTGAGCTTCACCGGCCTGCCAAACGATGAAGTGCGTGTTTACACCTACTCGCTGACGGCGCCCGATCAGGATGATTGGCAGTTGCAGCACAAGGCCGCCATTACGCTGGGCGATGGCGAAACCATCACCCAACAAACCTCGAGCTCCCTAGGTGCCGGGGAGGCGCGCGGCTGGACGCTCGAAGTACCCGCCAATGCCACTGCGGCCAAGGTGACGCTCACCTGGGACGACGGGCTCGTGGAATTCGGCGACCCGCTTCTGGTGATGCTGCTGGATCCCTTCTTTGACAACGACGACTACCTTACCCACCCGACGTTTTTTGCGGGTTGGGTCGGTCTCCTCGTGACGGGCATCAACCTGTTGCCGGCCGGCCAACTGGATGGCGGCCATGTGGCACGGGCGGTGCTTGGGGAACGCATGCGATTGGCGGCGTACGTCGCCATGGGAATGTTGCTCTACCTGGGCCTCAAGTTCGGCAGTTGGCTCCTCATGGCGGCCTTCATCTTGATCATGGGATTGCAGCACCCACCGCCTCTCAACGACCGCACCCAGTTGGATGGCAAGCGGAAGTTCATGGCGGCCGTGGTCTGGACGGTCCTGATCCTGACCTTCGTGCCGCGACCAGTCATCTTCTGATCGGGTTGACCCAAAGGCACTGCGGCTTGCCGCCGGCCGGTGACGGGGCGCGGCGGCGTGCAACTGGACTTTGCGGCCAAGCGGACTTGGCGCTAGTCTAGCGCCGCAGGGAAGGGCCACGCCTGTTGGTGGCAGAGCCGGTGGCTGTGCGGTCGTTGAGGCTGACCATGACGCCGGCCAGGACCAGCAGGATCCCCAGCGCCAGTAGGGCGTAGCTCTCAAGCAGAACCGAGAATCGCAGGAAGCCCAAGCCGGATAGGCTTGCTAGAAGACCTGCGATGAGGCCTTTCAACAACATTGGGTAGAACTCGCGCCCAATGACACATAAGTGGCGTGGCCAAAGTATCTATAGGAAATCGCCCGGCTGCGGTTTGGTTGCCACCGCAGCGGCTTGGCCCCCCTTGGCGACTTAAAAGGGCGAGGCCCTTTGTGGGACTTTTGGGACTGATCCGCCAAGGGACGCCAGGCCCGCCGTGGCCAGGGCGATGCCACCCGCCAAGACCGGGTAGCTTTCCAGTTGGACGGACGCGTGGACAAGGGACAAGCCAGCAACGACGCCAGCGAATGAGGGGAGAAAGGCCGACAAGCGCATGACAGCAAAAGGCTCGGAACTACTATTTACCCTCCATGGTGAAGGATTGGAACGATGGGGCTGAAACTCGACACATTGCAGGCGTTTGTCTTCGACCTGGACGATACCCTCATCAACTGGCGTGCCGCCGAGCGCCACGCCTTCGAAAAAACGGTCGCCACCCACCTGGCACCCGCGGGCGTGGAGCTGGCCCAGGCCGATCATCACTACCAGAAGGTCCTGTACGAGAACTTTCTGGCCTTTCGCAAGACCGGCCGCTGGTGGTATGCCCGCGACCGCCTTGGCCGGCTGGTCGAACTGCTCAACCTCAAGGACATCGACCCGGACCGCCTGGAGGCAACGTTTCGCAGCGCCGTGGACCACCGACTGGACTTCCTGGAAGGCACCCAGGAGCTGCTGGGCGCCCTGCGGGCGCAGGGGTTCAAGACGGGCCTGCTAACCAACGGACCAGCCCCCTTCCAGCGCCAGAAATTCAGTCGCCTCGGCATCGACCACCACTTCGACTACGTGGGCATCAGCGGCGAGATTGGCCACTGGAAGCCAGATCCCGCCGCATTCCACCACGTCCTGAACCAACTCGGCGTCGCCCCCCACCAAGCCGCCATGGTGGGCGACAGCCTCCACTTCGACATCGAGCCAGCCCGTGCACTGGGCCTGCAAACGGTGTGGATGGATACCCACCACGAAGCGGACCCTGCCCAGGGCAACTTCCACGCCTCCGACACCGCCGCCAGCGCCGACCTGGTGGTACCAACGCCCGCCGAACTGGCGCGACGGGTGGCCGCGCGGCCTTAGGCCTGGGGGCGGCCCGGCCGCCACCGCGCCCAGTGCACCGTCAAGGGCCGCCACGAGTGGAGCGTATGGACAAACACCAGCACCGTGAAGGCGATGCTTGGCCACGTGTGCCAGTACTTGGCGACGTACTTGAGACTGGTTTCCTTGGTGTTGAAGTACAACAGGGGGAAGCCAGAGACGTTGGCCAGGATCGCCGCGGGAAACAGCGCCACATCCACGCCTCGCTGCACCGCTGGGCGCCGTGCCCACAGAGGTGCAGCCTGCGCGCGGGTCGTCCAGGCGCTACGCCATCGCACCACAAGCCACGCCACATACGGCGCGCCGGCGAGCACCAGCCACGTGTACAGCGTCAAGAGGATGTAGGTCCCGTCCACGATCGCCTGCGCGCCCCATGAAGACCACGTAAGAGCGATCGCCAAAGCGATTGCCACGAGCCCGCCATCGTGCAGCACGCGCCCCACGGGCCGCCCCCGTACGCGCCTCCAGAACCGCATGAACGGTTCTCGGTTGATCCAGAAGTGGAACAGGAAGAACGTGAGCGCAAACCAGCTCCACGCGATGTGCCACCACTTGGCCCAGTCCTTCAACTCCCACGCCTTGAGATCCTGCTTCAAGTACAGAAGCAGGAACCCGCTCACGATGGCCAGCACGCTCGTGATGGCCACCCCAAGGCCCAGGAAACGGCGGGAGCCCAGGTGCAAGCGCCACGTCGCCGCCACGAAGAGCAACACAGCAACCAGGCTGGCGTTATGGTGCCACACCGGCACCCCCAAGGCAGGCGACACAGGCGGCAACGCCGTGAGGACCAGCAGCGCTAGTTGCACGGCTGCACCCACCAGCAGGACCACGCCCCGTCGCATCCGGTGCGCGACCGGGATGCACCGGATAGGACTTGCCCCGCCCGCGGCCCACCGCCCCTTGGCTGGCTCCGAAAGGGACTCATACCGAATCAGCCACTGCCCCGGCCAACATGCAGACGTATCCCGTCCGGCGCGGCCAAGTCGTGAACACGGACCTCAAGATGCTCTTCGAAGCCGCCTTCGATTCCGTGAGCGAAGATGGCGAGTGGCTGGCCGGTGCGTACGGCACCATGACCAAGATCCGCGTCCGGTACGATGGCAAGACCAAGCTCATCGTGGACACCGACACGGACAAGTCGTTTGCCAAGAAGGTCGCCGACGGCGACTCCACCGCCATGGAGGTCGCCGTGGACACCCAGCGCCGCTGGAACGACTTCCTGGAAGGCGCCACGGGTTACGACACCAAGACCCGCAAGAAGAAGATGGAGCAGGCGGCCAAGAAGGACAAGTGAGTCCCAGGCCAAGCGCCCAGCCGTGCTGATGCATGGCATCCCGCTAGCCTCAAAGCCCCCTGCCCAGTGGGCCGCCTTGTGAGGGTACTGGGCATCGAGGGAACCGCGCACACCTTGGGCGTCGGAATCGTCGAGGCCGCCGGAGATCCCGCGACCTCCGAGCGCGCCCACGTGCTGGCCAACCAGCGAGCCATGCTGCAACCAGAGGACGGGGGCATCGTCCCACGGGAAGCGGCGCATCACCACGCCGAGGTCGGGCCGCGCCTGGTCCAGGAGGCCCTTCGGGAAGCCAACCTGGAACTGGGAGCCGTGGACGCCGTGGCCTTCAGCCAGGGCCCCGGCCTCGGTCCGTGCCTGCGCGTTGCAGCCACCCTGGCCCGCGCCCTCAGCTTGCGCCTCAACGTGCCCCTGGTGGGCGTCAACCACTGCGTCGCCCATTTGGAGATCGGGCGCGGGTTGACCGATGCCACCGACCCTGTCCTGCTGTACGCCAGCGGCGCCAACACCCAGGTCATTGCCCTGGCCCGGGGCAGGTACCGGGTCTTCGGCGAAACCCTCGACATCGGCATCGGCAACGCCTTGGACAAGTTTGCCCGCGACAACGGCATCCCGTTTCCCGGCGGGCCCCGCATCGAGCAGGCCGCCGCGCGCTCCGGGCCCGAACGCTTCCACGCCCTCCCCTACACGGTCAAGGGCATGGACTTGAGC
>JBFJVP010000154.1:0-7058 GCA_041624075.1 Thermoplasmatota archaeon
ACCGGCCGATCATGCATGTGTGCCCCAATTGCGACCTGCTGGGGGTCTATGACGGCACGGCGCCGCCGGTGGGCAAGCCCCCGGAGCCGGAAAAGCCGGAACGCATCCTGCAATTGGAGTTGCAGTGCCAGCGCTGCAACCACGAGTTCAGTGTCACCGACACGGGCCACCGCCCGATGGAAGTGACGTGTCCGTCGTGCCAGTCGATTGGCCAGTTGGCGTAGGCGGCAGGCGCCTGCAGGCCCTGCTACCGTGAGGCTTGGACGTGGCACACTTGCCTGCCCACGCCCGAATAGCCATCGCTGCGCATAGGCCACCCTCGCCCACTGGGACAAGGCCCTACGGGCCTCGTCCACGCCCGAATAGCCATCGCTGCGCATAGGCCACCCTCGCCCACCAGGACAAGACCCTACGGGCCTCGTCCACGCCCGAATAGCCATCGCTGCGCTCAGGCCACCCTCGCCCACCAGGACAAGGCCCTACGGGCCTCGTCCACGCCCGAATAGCCATCGCTGCGCTCAGGCTATTCGAGCGTCGCGTGCCTCTTCCTCATCGACACTTCGTCTTCGCCGAGGCGCTCCATCAAGAGAGCCACGACTGCGTCGAAAAAGAGCCACGCCGCCGTCTCGAACAACGTTCCAAGCGGCGCGTAGCGGGCGCGCTGGCCGTTCTTGGAACTGGCGAGAATCGGTACCACGATGTGGCTCATGCGTCCGATCTCGCTCTCAGGCCGGGCCGTGACGCCCACCACCGTCGCGCCCAGCTTGCGGCCCAGCTCCGCCGTCATCACGACCGGGTACGTGGTACCGGAGCCCGACACAAGGATCACCACGTCATCCGATTGCACGGGTGCCGTGATGGTCTCACCAATCACGTACGTCTGGTAGCCAAGGTGCATGAGGCGCACGGCGAAGGCGCGCGCGACGAAGCCCGAGCGGCCACGACCGTACAGGAACACGCGAGGAGTGTGCTCCAAGGCGTCGAGGAACTGGTCCAAGACGCCATCCGGGAGTTGCAGGAGACCGCCGACCTGGTCCTGGATGTAGTCGAGCGGTTCCTGCAAGTCCATGCTATTCCTTCTTCTTGCGAATGATCGGAATGCCGGCCTTGTTGTAGGCGATCTCGCGGTCGTCGGGGACCTTGAAGATCAGGCTGAAGCCTTCCTTCTTCTCCTTCATGAAGTAGAAGCGGCCGTCCTTCTTGTACAACTTGTAGTCGTCCACTTGGACCTGGCGGCGACCAGAGTCGTCGGTTTGCAGTACTTCCGGCACCTGGTTCTCTGGCAGATCCCAGATGGTCTGGCCACGCCACCCCTTGTGGCTGGGGCAGTACTTGCTCCCGGCGCGGCTCTTGTTCTTGCACTGGGTGCCGGACTTGGTGAGCGCCTCGCAATCGGGCTGGATGGCCTTCTTGGCCTCCTCTTCCTCCTTGAGCCTGGCCGCTTCCTCGGCCTTGCGGGCCTCTTCCTCCGCCTTCAGGCGCTTCTCTTCCTCTTGCTGGGCCTTCTTCTCGGCCTCGCGCTTCTCCTTCTCCTCCTTCTCCTGTTGCTCGCGAAGTTCGCGGGCGATGCGGGCCTCGCGGCGGTCCTTGACACGGTCGAACACGATGTTCATGTACATCGCGTCGTGCTCCAGGATGGGGCTGGTGGAGATGATGGTGGCGGACAAGTTGTTGTCCAGCAGCACCTCGCACAGGGGTTCGAATTTCAGGTCGCCCTTCTTGATGGGCAGGCGGTAGCGGGCGTTGCCGTTCTCGTAGAGGATGCCGGTGAAGTGGATCAGGAAATGCTCAATGCGCAGGGGCGCCAACCGGTCGAAGACGGCGTTGAAGTCCTCGGGTTGTTGCAGGATGCCGTTGCCGCGTGCGTGGATGTGAGCGAAGTCGATGACGGGAACGATGCCCTTCACCTTGTTGCACACCTCGATGGCCTCCTCCAGGCTGCCGAACACGGCGCGCTTGCCCATGATCTCCAGGCCAAGTCGGGGTTTCCAGCCCTCGCGCACGAAGACGTTGCGCAGTTCGCGCAGGTTCTCGATGATGCGGTTCTTGGTCTCCTCTTTGGAGAGCTCCCCGTAGAAGCCGGGGTGGAACACGACGGTTTCGGCACCCATCTCGTGGGCCAGTTTGCCCGTGGCCAGGATCTTGGAGCCGCTCATTTCGACGTTCTTCTCGTCGCCGGCCAAGTTGAGGTAGTAGGGCGCCTTGACGTGGAGCTCCACACCGGCTAGGGCGGCGGTTTCGCCGATCTTCTGCGCTTCTTCCTCGGTCATCCGAATGCCGCGGACGAATTGGACCTCCATGGCATCGAGTTCAAGGTTGCGCGTGTAGATGATGCCGTCCCGGACAGTGCGTCCCTTGCAACTGAGCGGAATCCCGGCTGGACCGAATCGGATCATGGAAGCACGCGCCCTCCACAGGCGCAGGGCCGCCGAAAGAGGGTCGCCTCTTAAAGGTTCGAATGTCGGGCTCCGCCGGCCAGACGGCGCGGAGGGCCGCCGCAACGGCAACCGCAGCGCCAACCGCAATGGCAACCGATGCGGCGCGCGGCACGGTTTTTGCAGCATCGATGGGACAAGAACAAACAGGGGAGCAATCGAAACGGTATATAGACGGGCCAGGGTTGGCAACAACCATCTGGTGCCCGCCATGCCTTCCAAAACCGACCCGTTGCGCGTGACGCTTGACGAACTGGCCCTGCCTGCGGGGGTCCAAGTCGACCGGCCTTACCTGGTGAGCCTGCTGCGCCGATTGGGTTACTCGGAGGAGGAGATCGAGCGCAAGCTGGGGCCCCGGGATTCGCGCACGATTGAGGTGGAGTACTCTGGCGGCGACGCCCCCGAGTTTGACTTTGTGGCGGCGCGTCCGGGCAGCAGCGCTGGTGACGCACCGGCCGCGCGCCCAGAACCGGAGCCGCTGCCCGATCTGGAGCCAGAGCCTGAAGGGCCCGGCGAAACCAGCTTCACGGTGCGAGACCCGTACGAGAACCTCCCCGACTTCTCTCCCACTGGCGAGGAGGGCATGGTCAGCTTCATCCCCAAGGGCGGGCGGCGCGAGTACGATCGGGGCCGCGTGGAAACAGGCGAGTTCGAGTACAGCATCGGTTACAAGCTGTACTACCGGGATGTCAAGCTGCCCTCGGGCCGCACGCAGCGCATCTACTTCTTCAGCCGCACCAAGCCCCGGGTCGGCGTTCCCTGCGACCTGCCTCCGGGTTACGACGTGTGTGAGAACACCGAGACCGGGCTGCCGTTCCTGGCCAAAGAGGGCGAATGCCCACCTGGATCCAAACTGATTCGGTCGGCCAGCCCTGGCCCGGCTGGTGGGACCACCCAATTCGAGCCCGGCTGGCAACCCGTCGAGGAGCCGGAATCGATGCCCGCCGAGGACGCGTGGCTGCCCACCGAGCCCGTCGAGGAGGCGGAACAGGAGGCCGAGCAAGCCACCGACTTGTCGGCGATTGATCCCAGCCGACCCTACAAGCACGGCGATTACTCTCTGTACCGACGCGAAGTGGAGGACGCCGAGGGCACTCGTCCCGTCTACTTCTTCGCACGCGAACAGCCGGCCCAGGGTGAGGCTTGCCCACTGCCTGCCGGCTATGAAGTGAGGGTGAATAGTCGCACACAAGTGCCGTACCTCGTTCGCGTCGATGACCAGGCTGCCGCAGCCGCTGAGGCCGTGGCTGCCACCCAGCGATCCAAGAGCAAGCGGATCCGCGTCAAGGTGGTGCGTGGGGAGTCCCGCGAAGCAGTAGAGGAGAAGATGCGAAGCGAGGGCAAAGAGGTCCTCAGCTCTGTCCCCATCGACGTCGAGGAGGATGCGGCTCGAGGTGACAAACCGTGACCGACAACCGAGTCCGTATCGTTTTGACTCCTGACGAGGCCCCCGTGGAAACGGTTCGGCTGGAACAGGACAACATCCAGGAGCCCATTCCACTCCAGTTTCGCCGCGAGTTGTCGGCGGCCGCCTACATTGGCTTGGCAACCTTGACCATCGGGGCCATCCTTGTGGTTGCCGGCGTGATCACCTTCTTCACGGCCTACCCGGACCAGTGGTTCGTGTCGCGGGCCGACACGGTCCAGACCGCCCAAAACAACATCGAGTTGGTTGAGATTCTCTGGGGCCTGGGCATGGCACTTACGCTGACGGGAAGCTCGCTGTTCTTCTACGGGCGGCGGCAGGTCGGCGAGGGCCGCTCCCGCGACTTCAAGATGGAGGGCGCCAGGGCCAACCTGAGCCTGGACTCACAGGACCAATTGCCTGAATGGGAGGTGGACCGCAGTGCCTGAACAGGACTACATCGTTGTCTACGAGGAGGAGTACGACGACTCGAGCCCTGCGGAGGAGGACCGGCTCGTGCTGGATGTGGCCTCCCGCGTGGGCGCCCTGCAGGGATCCGTGGATGTGGAAACCGATGTCATGGTGTCCAGCGTGGATCAACCCAACCACTGGGGAACCATTGGCGTACTCGTGACGCTGGCGGGTTTCATCTTCGCGATGGGGGCGGTGTTCTATTTTTCCAGCGCGTACCCTGATGCCTGGTACGGTGCCGACGGTGTTCTGGATATCGGCGCCCAGCGAGGTGTTCTCATTCTGGCGGTCCTCGGCTCGATTCTGCTGATCGGCGGCAATGTGCTGTCCTATTACGGGCGCTCAACCGAGGTGCGCACGACGCTGCACTCCTTGGCTCTCGTGGAGCGCATCTCCCAGTCCTTCCCCTCTGACGTGGTTGAGGCTGAGGTCGTCGGGCAGGCCTGAGGCGGCGCGTCATGGCCGAAACACGCGTGTGGGATATCCTGCGGGAGTCCCTGCCGCTTCTGTTGGCCATGGCGGTCATCGAACTTGGGGCCGGGTCATTCATCGGCCGCATGGAGCACAGCTTGGAGCGCTTGCCGGGTCTCCTGGCGTTGCTGCCCGCAGTTTTGGCCATGCGGGGTAACATTTCGACCAGCATGGGCAGTCGGCTGGGGACCGCCACGCGGTTCGGTTTGCTTCCCCGCGACCGCTGGGTGAGTCCTGTCGTGTGGCACAACCTGGCGGCGAGCATGGTGCTGGGCGTGGTCTTGTCCGTGTTGGCGGCGGTCGTGGCCCATGTGACCACGATCTCCATTGGCTTCGAGTCGGCGGGCATCCTGCCGTTGGCCATCATTGCCGTTGGTGCAGGCGCCGTGTCGGGGGTCATCATGGGCGGGGTGGCGATCCTGACGATGCGGGTGGCGTTCAAGCGGGGCCTGGATTTGGACAACGTGGCCGGCCCGGTTCTGATGACCATGAGTGATTTGTTCACGTTGCTGTGCCTGTGGCTGGCGGCGGGGCTCGTGGGAGGCTTTGGATGAGCGCACGCAGCCGGGGGCCGCCCATATACCACTGGTGGCGCATCACGTTGCAGTCGTTGCCCGTGCTCACGGGCGCCGTGGTCATTGGGGTGCTGTCTGGCCAGGTGTTGGCGGCGTTCCAGGATCGCCTGCTGGCTGTACCGATCCTGTTGGCGCTGGTTCCTGCCGTCAACGGCATCGGGGGCAACGTGGGCAGCATCCTGGGTGCTCGCGTGGCGTCGGGCCTTCACTTTGGCGGCTTGTTGTCCAACCGGGCCCGCGGGTTCCGGCGGGACGCCACGGCCAGCGTGATTCTGGCTGTGTTCACGTTTGCATTTCTTGGCCTGGCCGCCGGACTGGGCCGTTCGCTCATGGGCGTCGAGGTGCCCGTGAACGTCGGCAAGCTGATGCTGGCGACCACCATGGCGGGTTTGCTGCTGGTATTGTCGATGGTTTTGCTGGTGATGCTGGTCGGGTGGCTCAGCTACCGCCGCGGCTGGGACCCGGACAACGTGGTCGTTCCCGTGCTGACGACGGCTGGCGACACGCTTGGAATCATTTTTCTTCTCTTTGCTGCGGCGGTGGTGCAACTGTGAACCCCTGCAAGTGGCGGTGCCGATCTCTTTCCAAGGATGAACCATGAAGCTGCGTAGACGACGCGTGAAGGCCTACGAGGAGGTGGAGTACACACCCACGACGGTGCGTGAGCTCCTGACCGAGATGAAGGACATCTCCGAACTGATGACTGATCTGGCGTACTCGGCGCTGGTGCTGGACTCCGACCCCATCGGGGAGGAAGTTGAGGCATTGGCTCGACGCATGGACTGGCTGAAGTACCAGTTGCGGTTGACGGCCAGCCTGTCGGTTCGCACCGTCGAGGAGGCGGAGCAGGTGGCCGGCATCATCCAAGTGGGCGATGCATCGGAGCACATCGCCAACGCCGCCGAGAAGATGGTGGAACTGCTGGATCAGAACGTGGAACTCAAGCCGTTTCTCAGCCGTGTTCTCAACGAAGTGGACGACCGCATTGCCACCCTCAAGATTCCATCAGGCAGCCGCGTCGTCGGGAAGAGCCTCGGCGAACTGGATGTGGCGAGCCAGACCGGCATGCGGGTGCTGGCCATCCGGCGCGGCAAGGGCTGGATTTACGGGCCGGGCGCCACGACGACGATTCAGGAGGCGGACGTGCTGGTGCTTCGCGGCCAACTGGAGGGCGCACAGCATTTGAAGGCGTTTGTGCACGGCGAGGTGGATGAACTATGACCGAGGAGGTGCCGCCCGCCAGACGCGTCGAGGAATTGCTGGTGGAGATGAAGGACAACTCCGAGTTGATGGTTGACTTGGCGTACTCGGCGTTGCTGTACGACTCCCAATCCATCGCAGCGGAAGTGGTCAGCTTGGAGGAGGAGATGAGCACCCACTTCGACTTGGTGCAGCGCCTCAGCCTGGAGGCAGTCAAGGCCGGAAGCCTCTCCATCGAGCACGCCATCGTGTTGCTGCGCGTGGCCCAAGCGGCGGAAGTCATCGCCAACAGCGCACTGGAAATCGCGGATGTGGTGCTGCGCGACATGGAACTCCACCCGGTCATCAAGGAGTCCATTCGCGAGTCCGACTCCACCATCACCAAGGTGAACCTCCACCCGGACAGTGAATTTGCTGGCCAAAAGCTGGGGGACATCGAGTTGGAGACCGAGTGGGGCATGCGGATCCTGGCTGCCAAGCGCGCCGGCCGGTGGCACAGCG
>JBFJVP010000155.1:0-7043 GCA_041624075.1 Thermoplasmatota archaeon
ACCCATTGGGTGCTGCCCCAGGACCGGTACACGTTGAACCCGTTGCGGTAACTGGCCCGGTGCTGCGGGTACACGTCGAAGTACAGGCAGTAGGTGCCCACGGGCCAGAAGCCGCCACAGGTGTGGATGATGCGCCACCAATTGGCGCTGTACACGTGGAAGTCCGCCCAGATGTTGTGGTTCCACGTGAATCGATTATCCCAGTGCAGAAGCGTCCAAACGAGCAAGCGCACCTTGAACTCGAAGTCGAAGGTGGCACTGAAGCCGATAGAGCCCCAGCCCATGGACAACCGATGGGTGTCGAATCCGAAGAACTTCAAGCCAGGCAATTCGATCTTGACGTAGGCGCTTTCCAGGTCTTCCATGTAGAAGTAGAACTGGTTGATCCAGGCGCTGACGTACCAATCCACGTCAACCTTCACCTCGTACCAGTCCCAGCACCAGCGCCACACGCAGATGTCGTCGTACCAGCGCTTGTAGTAGCCGCCGCTGTCGGAGTAGCGCGCCCAGACCTCGAGGTACACGCGGTCGGTGTCGGGGTAGCTGCTCATGACAACGTACGGCTTGCCACCAGTCGTGCCGGTCCACATGTCGGTGTTGCGGCCCAGGTTGGTCAAACCAAAGTACACTCGCGCTGACAAGTCGGCGCTGCCTTTCTGGAAGTCCGCGGCGACGTAGAACGAGATGTCCAGGTTGTCGCGGTTGCTGCCGCCGGCGTCATAACTGAGCGTGGGGCCCCGATCCGAGCGGTAGGCCGCCAGGTTGAACCATTGCGGGATGTCGGTCATGGAGGCGTACGCATAGCCGCGTCCACCACTGACGACCGCCGCCACCTGCGCGTAGATGCTGGAAATACTGCTGCTTGCCGACCACGAGATGTCCGTACGGCCATCGGGATCGGGGTCGTACGTGAACGACATGCTCGACGGGAAGTTGCTGATGGCCATGTAGCCCTCGTAGGCGCTTCCCTTGCGCAGCCACGCGTAGAACGGCCCGAAGCTGGAGCCACTGTACTGGACGTTCATCCAGGACGCCGACTTGGTCATCGTCAGGGAGTTGATGTTGGTCGGCGGCGAGTACAGGATGGCCAGGGCATCCAGGCCGTTGGCCGGCTTCTCGTAGTCCAACGCGAAGTAACTGTACCGGGGCCGGAAGTTGCTCCACTGGAAGTTGGGTGCGTCGGGGTCGATGGCCACGTGGGTAGGCAGGCCGGTCAGGAACACGATCGCCTTAGTTGCACCGCCGTACTGCCGCACCACCGCGCCGTGGGTCGTGTACGGGACGTTGGGTGTGCGGGCCAAGTCGTACAGCGTGCCGGTCTGGATGTCCATGTAGAAGTCCATGTTGCGGCCCGTGGACACCGACATGTAGCCACCCAGACGAACAGCGATGTCGGTCAGGGTGAAGTAGCCACTCGCCCGCAGGAACCGGGACTGGGTGTCGTCGTACACGTACACGTTCATCCGTCCGCCGTTGCCGGCTTGCAGGTTGAAGTAGTGGTCGCCGGAACTGGAGCCGTCGTACCATTGGGCAAAGCGCACATTGGAGATCTGGAAGCTCACCCACCGGTCGGTGCGGCTGCTGCTGATCTTGTCGTGGATGTACAGCATGTGGTCGCCGCCTAGGACCTGGTAGCCGCTGCCCGGCGCTTCCGCCATGCGGATGGTGATCTGTCCGATGCCCGGCTCGTAGGAGGGCCCCGTGGACAAGGTCACGGCACCGCCCGTGGTCAGGGACATCGACCGGGGAACGCCGCTCACACTTCCGGACATGCGTTCGTTGCCTGCCTGGGTGGCCAACACGAGCGAGCCCAGGCGGCTGCTGGCACTGTAGTAGAAGTCGTTGTCACTCCAACTGAGGCTGACCCAGGACGGCACGCTGTACAATCCGAAGAAGTAGTTGCGTGCCGCGTCGTTGAGCTCCACCACGTACACCTCGATGGCGCTGATGACGCTGGAGGCCGAGTACGAGAAGCTGCCGTCCCCCAGGTTGATGCTGATGGACGCAGGCAGGTTCACGATGCGACCCCAGACATCCTTGCCGTTGCTGTTGGTGCGGTCCTCGAAGTCGATGTAGAACAGGCTGGAGCCGGATCGACTGATGGAGAACTGGTGGGTGCTGGATGACAGCGACTTGTAGCTGGCACCCTTGAGCCCGGACAAACCGAAGCTGGCGTAGGTGGCGCCGGGGTGGGCCCAGTAGAGCACGTGATCGCCGGGGTACGAAACGAAGCCGCCGGGCGCGTCCTTGTAGTGGACGCGGATGTTGCCGATCGTGCCGCTGGTGCTGATGGCCATGGCGTTTGAGCCCTTGGTCACCACGATGCTGCTGGGAATGCCCGTCACGGAGGCGTAGACGGCCTGGCGGCCGTCCTCTGCGTAAGCGGTGATGCCACCCATGGTGCCGGTGGCCGTGTAGGAGAAGACTGTGCTTCCCATGCCGTACCGGACCGTGAATCCTGTCGGGATGCCGTTGGCCACAGCGGTGAAGCTGCGGACTCCCTTGCGTGCCGACACGGTCAGCGACGAGATCGTCGACGACGCGGTGTAGGCGATTTCCCGGTCTCCCCAGGAGATGCGCACGTAGGCTGGCAACTGGTTGATCTGGGCGAACAGGCTGGTCTCCTCGGATCCCGTGGCGTCGCGGACGTACACCGTGAACAGGGTCGGGTTGGAGAGGCGCAGTTCAACGGACGTACCCAGGTAGGCCACGGTCTCCAGGCCCGTGATCTGGAAGCTGGCCCATTCGCCGGTGCGGTCGCGCTCAAAGTAGGCGTGGTCGCCGCTAAGGGTCCGGAAGCCGCCGGGGGCATCCTTGTAGTAGAACGCCACGCGGTTGATGCCGCCGGGGGCGTCGAAGCGCATGGTGTTGGTTCCCGGCATTTGCAGGGTGAACGTTCGCGGGATGCCTTCCAGGACCACGGCGATGCCAAGGTTGCCATCGACGACTTGACCGGTGATGCGGGTCACCTCCGAGCTGGCGGCGTAGTGCACGCGGTCGCTCGCGACGCTGAGGGCGAGGGTTCGCGGCAGATCGATGATCTCCACGGACACGAACTGGGTGGGGCTGCGGGCCAGCACGGCGGCAATCCGCCCGATGGTCTCCGACGCATGGAATTCGATGCTGCTGCCCTCCCAGGTCACCGTCATCAGTTCCGGGATCGGCTCTACGGAAGCGTACACCGTTTTGCCGGCCTGATCCAGGTACAGTTCGATTTGATCCACCCGGTCGGCCGCCTTGTACGTCACCGTGTTGGTGGCCGTGTCCATGTCGATGCGGATGCTACCGGGCAGGTTGGACAGGCTCGCCAGGGCCGTCTGGCCGGGACGACTGATGTACGCGACGAACGGCTGGTTGCCGCGGGCATCCAACTCCAGGTGGGACCCGTCGGGAACGGCACGGAAGCTTGTCAGGCCAGAGAGGCGGGCGGCCACCAACTGGGAGGAGCCGCTCTCGATCAGGTAGAAGCCGTCGGTTGCAGGGAACGCGGGCGCCGTGTTGGTGGCATGGGCGAAGGAGATTCGCCCGATGCCGCCAGCGGCGTTCATGAAGGGCGTGGCCCCGAAGTTGACGAAGATCTGGTTGCTTAGATCCTCGATGACAACGACGCTCGTGGTGGCGCCCTTGATCATGGTCAACTCGATGCGTGCGATGCGCTCGGATGCGTGGAACATGGCATCCTCGTCGCCCAGGGCCACCTCGATGCGCGCGGGCAAGTCGAGGATGCGGGCGACGATGGTTTCCGAGTCGGTGAGTGCCGCCACCAAGAAGGGCCGGGATCCGCTCAGCTCGATGCTGAAGGCTCCTTGGCTCACATCAGCATGGGCGCCTGCGAGTCCCGTGATGCGGGCACTGATGCCAGACACACTGCCGGACTGGTAGACGACGGCGTGGTCGCCCTCGCTGGCGGGCAGCAAGCCAGCGGCGCCGCCTTGGGCTGCCGCCAACTCCACGAGGCCAATGGCATCGCCCGTCACTAGGTCAACGGCACCATCGGCCCACGAGGCCATGATGGTCGAGGGGAGGTCGTTGACGTGGAAGTAGGCGTCACTCACGATGGAGCCGCCTTGTGTGCGGCGGGCCAGGGCGGCGATGTCGCCCAGGCGGGTGTCAGTCTCGTACGCAAACGTGGAACTGTCCAGGTCCCAGCCGACGCGCAGGGCGGCGGGCAGATCCAGGATCTGCACCAGGAATTCCTCTGCGGAGGAGCCGGACGCCCTCTGGCTGGCGACCACGATGCGGTCGATGATGCTGGAGGCCTGGTAGTGGATGCTTCCTGCGTCCAGGTCGAAGGCGACATCGATGCGCGACGGCAAGCCCTCGATGAGGGCCGCCACCTGGGACGATGCTTCCGGGCTCTCTTCCAGCATGGCAAACGTCACTTCGTCGATCCCGGCGCTGGCGTCGTACCTGAAGCCGTCGTCGCGCAAGGCGATGGTGATGCTGTCAGGCAGGTCGCTCACGTGGCCATAGAGGAGGCTGCTGCCGCTGCCTTCGGCCATGACGAGGGCGGTGAAGTCGCCGGCGTGCCGGGTTTCCAGGTTGGCCACCACGTCATCGGCCAGATCGGCGTGGAACTCCAGCAAGCCTGTGAGGGCCGCACTGGTGGACGAGAAGTCGCCAGCGGAACCGGTCTGGCTCAGGGTGGCGAAGTGGTCACCGGGCAGGCCAATGGGCGTGCCGCGACCCTCGAAGGTCAGTAGTGAAACGGTGCCCAGAGGCTCGCTGGCCACGAAGTCGATGGATGAATCGGTGGTGGTGAGGTCCAGCTCGGTGGGAATGTCGAGAGCTTGGGCGTAGGTCAGCTTCAGGGCTTCGCCGGCAACCACGTCGGCCGCCAGGTAGCGCACCTTGTCCATGACGTCGGCGGCCCGATACGACACGCTGCCTGCGTCTGCCTCCACTTCGATGCTGGTGGGGACCGCTTCCAGCAGGACGTCGGTTGCCAGCTTGAAGGTGCTCGGGTCGTTGATGTCGGGCACCTGAATCGCCTGGAAGCTCATCGCGTCGATGCTGGAGGCAGCTGTGTATTCCAGGTTGACTGCGTCGGCCAGCATCTGGGCGCTGATTTGCGTCGTCAGGGGCAACTGGTCGATGACCAGGCTCATGATGTCGGCGCGGTCGCCTTCCTGATCCAGCAGCGCGAACTCCATGCGCGTGGGAATGGAGGTCTCCATGCCCACGTCGATCAACGTGGCCGTGTGGGCGGCGCCGTTGACGAGACGCGATTCACTGCGGGGCTCCACGTCCACCTCGAACAGGGGGGGCACGGGGCTGAAGCGCAGTTCCGCCAGGAGGGGGTCGTAGAATTGGGTGCCCTCGGGCGACGCGCGGCTCTTGACCAAGCCGCCGATCATGCCCATGGTGTCGCCGCCTTCGGTGGCCAGGCTCAGGTGAGCGCCCAAGTCGCCGCCCAGGTTAGATACGGTGGCGCGCAGGGTGGATGCTGCCAGCAGCGTGTCCTGGCGGCCGTCGTAGCCCAGCAGTGCGTGCAGGTTGGCCTCGCCGGGCACGGCCATGCGGCCGTAGATGAGGTAAGGCAGATCGTCGGTGCTGACATCGGCGCGGCGCACGTCGAAGGTGACGCCAGGGCCGATGCTCTCCACGGCTGCGCCAGCAGTGAGCGTCACCAGAACATCGGTGACGCCGTCGCCGTCCAAGTCGATGGGGCTCGGCGTGCCAAGCAGGCCGGGCAGGAACGCGCACGTGGCCTCGCTGGCGTCGCGGTGCTGCCAGCAGATGTCGTACGTGAGGGTGCTGGCGGCCAGCAGCGCCAGGGCGGTGACTTCGTCGACGACATCGTCCACGAGGGCCAGCGCGTCGTCGGCGCTCACGGGAAGTTCCACGTCGGGCACCATTTCGGTCGCTTCGGGCGCTTCCGGCAGGTCCACGGGGGTTCCTCCCAGTGGCAGCGTCACAGTCACCGGCTCGGGAATGGGCATGTCGCCCAGGCCGATCTGGGTCAACAGGGACTCCAGGGAGTCCACCTCGATTTCTTCGGGAGTGGGGGTATCCTGTCCCGGCTCGATGACGGGCTCCAGGTCTTCGATGGCCAACTCGACGGGGTCGATGCGCACATCCTCAAGCGTCGTTTCATTGTCGAAGAAGGGCTGTTCGGCCTGGATGGCGGGCAACGCCTCGGGGTCCATGCCGACATCCAGGGCGCCGACCACTTCGTCCTGGCTGGGGTAGGCGGCGTCGTCCTCGATCTTCTGCCGGTGCAGGTCGCGGATCTCTTCCTGACTCAGGCCAGGGTAGTACAGGGATTCGGGCTCGTCCTCCACTTCGGCCGGCTCAGCTGGATCTTCCATGCTGCTGCCGGTCAGGGATTCCATCAATTCGTCAGGCGTGAAGACCATCTGGCGCAGCACCAGGGCAGCCTGGGCCATGCGTTCGTCCAGTTCTTCCTGGCCGCCGGTGAGGTTCTCGCGCAGCAACGCATGGAACTCGGGGTTGTGTTCGTCGTAGGCGCGAACCAGGGCAAACGCGTATTCGTCTCGCTCCTCCGCTGACAGGTCGGCGAACGTGTCGTCCCGGTGTGTCGCGCCGGTGACGTAATCGGACACGTAGTCGTGGTCGTCGAGGCGGGGAATCCAGGTGTCGATGAAGGCTTCGACGCTGGTGTCGGGCTCCGGGGGCTCGGGCACTTCGCCGGCGGCGGCAGTGGTGAGGCCGGTGCCAGTCATGGTAACGACGACGATGATGGCGAACGCGCGCAGGACGCCGAGGGAGTGGCGCTTCATGTTCAGGCCTCCTCCAGGCGGCTGACCACCGCAGGCGCTGCGGCCAACCAGGGGCTGGCTGCAAACTCCACGGGAGGCTCTGGCACGGTGGCCTCGGGAACTTCAGGCGTGTCCGGGGCCTCGGCTGCTGGCACCGACGCCAGGGTGTTGTCGAGCGTTCTGCCCACGTGGACAGAGTCGACCACGACTGCATCGGGGAGCAGGTCGTCACCGTTGAGGTCGCGCTCGAAGCGGATGGCGAAGGCGTCTTGGCCGCCAAGCGCACCGTCGCCTTGGACGCCTTGGCCCGTGATCAAGACG
>JBFJVP010000156.1:0-7026 GCA_041624075.1 Thermoplasmatota archaeon
CGGCCGACCAGCTTGGCGGTCTCCTGCGTGGATGCCCCCAGGCGCTGCTGGAGGACCCGCGCCACGGCTCGCGCCGCGTCAATGTCACCAATGTAGTAATCGTAGCCCCCGTGGATGGCGCCCGACTTGGAGAGGAAAGCCATGCGGTTGCCGGTGTCCTGCTGCCGATCCAGCTCCTCTGACAAGTAGCGGTGCGCCCGGCCCAGTTCGTGCTCCGTGACATCGCGCTCGGTTGCGCGCAACTGGATGATGGCCGCGTAATAGCCGCCTGCCATCCGGCTGCAGCGCTCACAGACGCCACGGGTCACGCGCAGGAGCAGCGACGCTTGGGCCGTGACGGGGACCTCCTCCACATGACCGTTCATGGCCACCGTGTAGCGGAAGTGCCGTTCAGTCTCTGCCCGCTCGACCAGTTCAACGCCGGCGTCGCCGACGCGGGCGTGCACCTGAATGGCGCCCCGGACGGCGTCCTCACGCAGCCAGTCCAGAGGAATGGATGCATCCGGCTGCACCCAGTGGGCCCCCACGTGGCGGGCGTTGCAGTGCGCACAGAGTTCCAAGTCGATGACCTCGGGGGCCAGCATCAACTGGGTGCCCTTGGCGAAGCAGGCTGCGCAGCAGCCGTCGATGAGTCGCTCGGCCTCAACGCCGCACTCGACGCAGATCATTCCTCGTAAACCAGCAGTTGGGCGTGCCGCACGCCCTGGATAGTCAGCACGTTCGATTCGGCCACCAGGCCCAGTTCGAGGGCCACGCCAATGGTTCGATCACCGACCAGGTTGGCAATGGTGCATTGCCGCAGATGGTGCGCCAGGGTCTCCTCGTCAACGCGTACACCGTCATAGAAGCCCTCGTGGACCTCCAATTGGAACTGCCCCTCCTGGTGGCTGGTGCCCAGCAGCTCCTCGTCGCAGGCGGCAACCAGCCTTTGCAGCCCCTGCTGGTAATTCTTCAGAGCGATCATCGATGGCGCGCTGAGGCCGAGGCTCCTCTTATGGCCTTTGCGGAGGCCCGCCGGGGGCGAGGCCCCCGGGCGGACCCCGATTTGGCCCAGCACGAGCGCTACCGGCACATGCTGCCTGCCGTCAAGCAAGCCGCAGTGCGGCGCAGTCAGGCTAGGGGCCCATGGGTGCGTACGTTCCGTGCCCGCGCTTCTGGTAGAACGAGCCGTTGCGCAGTCCCATCTCCAGTGCCTTCTTGGCAGCCTCCATCTGGATGTTCTGCCGTGCCGCCTCAGCCAATACGTCCTCCTCGCGAGCAAAGCCCTCGTCGCTCTGGTCGCTCAGGTCGCGCACGATGGACTGGATGGTCCGCATTCGATCGTGCTGGGAATGGCTGACACCGGTGGCGATGACATCGATGTCGAACTTGCCGGTCTCACGATCGACGCCGACGCTGTTCAGGTAGAACTCGACGATGCCAATGGCTCGCTGGGCGTCCTCCAGGGTCGCTTCCTGGCTTAGGCGCACCCGGGCCGACGCTTCGGCCAAGCGCACGAACGCCTCCAATTGCCGGGCCGTGAACGGAATCGAGTCCTCGGAGCTGTTGCGGAAATCGACGTAGTAGTCCTTGATGTGGGCCATGGCCTCGTCCGACAACACCGGCATGATGTGCCGCTTGGCGTACGCCACGTACTTGCGGAACATGTCTGCCTGCAGGTCCGGTTCAACTCGAGCCATGAGCCGCTCCTCGTCCTCCAGGCTGTAGGCACCCATGGGATTGGCGCGGCGGTGCTCGTGCACTTCGCCTGCCTGGTGCGTCTTAAGAATGAAGTCCGCAAGGGCCGAGTCCTTCTCCCGGTTGGGCTTGTCCGTGAGGGCGAAGATCAGGTCGAACCGAGACAACAGGGCCGGGGGCATGTCAATCTGGGTGTGCAGAGGCTCATACTCGTCGAACCGGCCGAGTTTCGGGTTGGCGGCTCCGATGACCGCGCACCTCGACTTCAGGGTAGCCGAGATGCCCGCCTTGGCGACACTGATCTCCTGCTGCTCCATGGCCTGGTGCATGGACGACTGGTCCTGGCTGGTCATCTTGTCCAACTCGTCGATGCACACCACACCCATGTCCGCCAACACCAGGGCACCGGCCTCCAAAGTCCACTGGCCCTCGCCGAAGTCGTCCTTCACGGCGGCGGCGGTCAATCCAGCCGCACTGCTCGCCTTGCCGCTCGTGTAGACAGAGCGCGGCGCCAGCTTCGACAGGTAGCGCAGCAACTGCGACTTGGCGACACCAGGGTCACCAACCAGCATGACGTGGATGTCGCCACGGGTGCGGCTGCCGTCCCGGTAGTGCTTGGCGACCCCGCCAAACAGGGACAGAACCAGGGAATCCTTGACTTGCTCCATGCCCTGGATGGTAGGCGCGAAGCTGGCGCGCAGGCGATCGTAGATGCGCGGATCACGGCTGAGTTCCAGGATTCGCTCCTCGTCTTCCGGCTCCAGGACGATTTCTTCGAACTCCTGCTGCTGGACCTCGACGCTGACGCCGGTGAGGATCTTGTTGAATTCCGTTCGCTTGTTCTGCCCCTGGCGCCGCGCCTGGGTCGTGAGCACGCCATTGAGGCACACGCGGTCGCCTGGATCGACAGCTTGGACCAGGTCGTCCTTCATGAAGATCGTCAGGCGCTCGGGTTGGGCGCCGCCGCGCAGGCCTTCGGGGGACTCCTGGATCTCAACCTTCTGGTGGTCCACGTAGCGGCTGTCCTCCTCGCGCAGCTTCCATGGGCCGGCTTTCTCGCAGGCTTCGCACTGGACGGGCTCGGCTACGTATTCCTCCTCTTGCAGCGCGAAGACGAGGTTGCCGCAGAACTTGCACTCGAAGGCCGCCTCCAGCATCATGGGACGAACTTCGGTGACCTTCTTGACGAGCCCCTCGATGGCCAGGAACTTGCCCAGATGTTCCGCGCGCAGTTGGCGCGGCAGGACGTGCTGGGACTCGGGCAGGCCCTTGATGCGGAGGTTGAGGCGGGGCCGGGGCTCGACCACCACGATGTCAACCTGGTTGAGGGCGTTGTTGCCGATGCGCAGGGCGTGCCCGGGGCGCTGGAGGATGTAGTCGGCCAACTCGGGGTCGCGCAACTGGATGTCGTTGAACGTGAGTACGACGCTGCGGATGTCGGGGTATTCCAGTGCTGCCTGGACGATGGCTTCCCGTGCGTGTTCGCGCAGGAAGGTTTCCCAGGCGTTGGCCACCGAGGCATCCTGGACCGTTAGTTGGTGCATCCGCTGCTCAATCAGTAAATTCCCACCTATGGCTCGCTCGCAGGGGTCAGTGAAAGCTCACCCTGGAACCGCCAGCCAACGAACCGGCGAGCCGCGCGGGGGTTATGGGCTTCACGCGAAATCAGGGGGTGTGGCGCCGCTTGGCCACCAAGCCTGCCATCAGTGGAAGCGCAGGCAGGACGCCCCAGCCAGCAAGGCTGCCTGCTTGGCCCGAAGCCTGGTCCATCAAAGGCTCGGCGGCTCCCACCGTCCACACGCGGCGCGCCATGTGATCAACGTTGCCAACCCCATCCTCCACCTGGATCACCACCCGGGGATCCGGGTTGCCCGGCGCCTGGTCCCACACCCACGTCCAAGGCTCTTCGTGCAAGCGAGCAGCCAGGCGCCCGTCCACATAGATGCGCACGGAATCGATGCCGGATGCATCCGTACCCGGGTCGATCACGAATGGAACCGAACCCACGAGAATCGCGTACGCAGAAAACGGCCAAGGCTCCACAGCGTGACTCTGGTCTCCCACGTTCACGGTGTGGCGGGCCGGCTCGACCAAGCGACTGCTGGGCGGGCTCAGATCCAGCTCCACGAGCCACGCGCCCTGGGCCTCGTTGCCAGCGGCGTCCTGGACACGCGCCCTAATCGTGTGCAAGCCCTCGTCCCTCAACTCGATCGGCTCCACCAGCAGCTGCTCTGGATCGCCGTCGATCGACACCCACGCCATGCCAGGCCCGGACAAATCGTCCTCCGCCTGGGCCAGGATGGCGTGGTGCGGGCCGACGCGCAGTGCCTGCGAGGACCACACATGGGGGCCGGCGTCGGACAAGCGAGGCACCGGCGCCGAGGCATCGATGCGGATCAAGCTCGATTCGGGTGACTCGACGCGGCCAAGCTCGTCCGTGGACCTCGCTTCCAGAACATGCACGCCGTCGCCTTCCACAACCAGTGACGTGCCGCTGCTCCATGCGCCCCCGTTCAACCGGTACTCGGTGCCGACCAGCCCCGCGTTGCCCGTACGCGCCTCCAAGCTCACGTCAACAGGCCCGCGCCACCACCCGTTCAACCCCTCCGGGCCGGAGATCACGGCACTGGTTTGGGGTGGGCGATCCACCTGGATCGTGCGGCCAACCGGGCCCTCCGCGTTGCCCGCCACATCCATGCACGACCACTCGAAATGGCTGACTCCAGGGCGTGCCCAGTCGACCGGAGCCTCATAGAGCTGCCACGGACCGCCATCGACGCGCCAAACGGTCTGCGCCGGGCCGCTGTGATCATCGCGACACGACAGCACCATCTGCGTGCCCCCCTGGAACCAGCCATCCACCAGGGCGCCATCAAAGCGCGCCTCCGTCACGGGATCAGCCACATCCACACGCACCGTCTCCCGGTACGGGTGCTCCCTGTTGCCCGCCGCGTCGACACTGAAGACCTCCAAGGCGTGCACGCCTGGCCCAACGATGCCGTCCGGCGACTGCCGGGAATCCACGTTGATGACGGTTTCCGCCACGCCGGACACTTCCGAGATGCCACGATCCGTCGCCCAGGTGCTTACAGAGACCGGCGTGGTCCACCACCCCTCCAAGCCCCGGGTGCCTTCGAGCACAACCGCGGTGATGGGGGCCACGGTATCCCGCAGAACCTGGCCTGTGGTTCGATCAAGGGCCACCAATGCATTGACGGCCACGGACCCAAACACATCCACGACACCATCGGGCCACCGCACCCGCAGATCCACGGCCGTGGCGTCACCCAGGCCAAAATGGACCGAGGACGGATTGCTGGAATGGATGCTCTGGGCAGGATTCATGCGACGGTACAACTCCGTGCCGTCCGGAAGCACGGCGGTCACTTCCGCCATCAAGGCCCGACCGTTGGCGCCCGGCTGGCGCAACTGCACGTGCAGCCAATTGCCCGCAACGTCCCGCGTTTCAACCAGTTGAGCGCCTTGGCTGTGCACGTTGACCACCACGATGTCCACGTCGCCGTCCCAGTCGTAATCGTGATACGTGCTTCCCCGGCTCGACTGAACCGTCTCGAAGGCAGGTCCGGCGACGGCGCGGGCATCCGTCCACTCGCACGCCCCGTTACCCAGCCAGAGCAGCATCGGTTGGTCCGTGTCGTCGGTTTCCACCGATGTGTGCCCGGTGACTTCGTGAATGTCCAGGTTGCCATCGTTGTCGAAGTCGACGAAGGCCGTCCCCCACCCGACGTAAGGCCAAGCAACCGCCAGGTCACCCTCACCGTTGCGTTGCTCAAACGTACCGTCTTGCAGGTTGACGTAATGCCCGTCCCAGCCAACCCATTGAACGTTGGGGTCCTCGCCCGACAGGTAATGCGTGAAGAACAGATCCTCGTAGCCATCGTTGTTGCAATCACCCGAAGCCAGACCCATGCCATTGAGCCCGTCATCCAGGTTTGCCTGGGCGGCTCGGTCGATGAACGTTCCCTGTGGTCGCTGCTGTAGGAGCGTGTTGGGGACTCCGTCGCTTGCCGTGTACAGATCCAGCAATCGATCGTTGTTGTAATCCAGCCACGTGACGCCCCAGTCACGGCCGTGATTGGCCCCCGGATCGCCACTGGCGCCTGCTGCGTCTGTCACATCATCGAACGTCCCGTCGCAGTTGCTGCGGTACAACTGGTTACCTTGTCCCTCGCGACCCTCAATAACGGGCCCGATGGCATCATCCTCAAGGTCATACTCGGCGAAATTGATGACGTACAAGTCGAGGCAGTCGTCGCCGTTGTAGTCCGCCCAGGCGGCGCCCGAGCCCCAGCAAGGAAACTCCTGGCCGCACTTGCCCTCGGAATCAATGCCCGCCTCCTGCGACACGTCCGTGAAGTTGCCGCGCTCGTTGCGCAACAGCACCTGCATGCCATAGCCGGTCACGAAGAGGTCTTCCCATCCGTCGCCGTCGTAATCGGCCACGCTGCACGCCATGGTCCATCCGCGCAGGTCGGCCCCGCTGCCCCGGGAGACGTCCTGGAAGGTGCCATCGCCCAGGTTTCGGTATAGCGCGCTGTGGGGGTCTTCTGCTTCGGCCCGGGTTTCGTTGCGGAGCCAGCCATTGACCAAGTAGAGGTCATACCAGCCGTCCTCGTCGTAGTCGATCCAGCAGGCGCCGCCGCCCAGGATCTCAAGGAAATTGGCGTCGTCGTCGCTGCGAACCTCTGGAGAGCCGATCCGGTTGAAGTCAAGGCCTGCGCCTTGGGCGACGTCCTGCATGACTAGCGCCTGGGCGGGCCCGGCCCCGAGCAGCACGGCCGCCACCAGCAACAGGGGCGCCTGCTTTGTCAACTGAAACGCCATCAAACCACCAACCTGCAACAGAAAGGAGACGACCGATCAGAAAAAAAACCATTTGTCGTCGCGGGGCCGGCCGTGCTCCCGCTTCGTGCACCCTGCGGGCCGTTGCGCGGGATGCACGGCAGCCCGCAGGCTGAAGACCGCGGGGCGTCATCGGGGCCTGTGTCACGACTCCAGGACGGTCCCGTTCTCGTCATTGGTCCAGGTGCCATCGGTGCCGTCGTCGCCGCTCGCATCGCCCAGTCCGGCATTCCTGTCATCACGGCTTGTCGAACCGAGGCGACCGCCCAGCACATCCGGGCCCAGGGCGTTGCGGCCAAGGGGCTGCGCCGGGACGATGCGGTGTTGGTGGATGCCATCACAAGCCCGGACGACCTGGAGGCGGAGCCTGCGGCTGCGGTTCTGGCAACCAAGTGCCAGGATGCCCCCGATGCCTTGGCTACATGGCTGCCGTCGCTTCCGGACTGCCCGATCGTGGCCATGCAGAACGGGTTGCAGGAGGATGAG
>JBFJVP010000157.1:0-6948 GCA_041624075.1 Thermoplasmatota archaeon
CTGAGGCCGCAAGCCCCGCAGACTCGGATGCATCGAAAGCCTGGAGGGCCCCGGCACCGGGCCAAAACAGAAGCAAGCAGAACAGGATACCCAGGCGCGCCAACACTCAGCCCACGCCCCAAGCGGACTTACCCGTTGCGTCCCCTGGCGGCAGGCCGCAGTGGCGGCAACAGCTGGTTCCCAATGAACTGGAAGCACGCGCCGACCCACGTTTGCCTGGTTGGAGCTCCGGCGCGCTGCGAAAAACGAAGCCCCGGGCTGACCAAGGCTTCAAATCATCAAAAAAGCGTGAGGAAGAAAGGCGAAGAGGCTGCACGCAGGCCCAAAGGCCCAATGTTAGCCACGAAGCAACCGAAACCGATCACGCCGCGTTGGACGACCTCTTGGCCGCCCCCCGGGCACGTCGTCGGCAGCGTCGCAGTGCTTAACGGCGCTGGTAGCAGTCGCGGCAGAACACGTCGCGACCGGCCGCCGGCTTGAAGGGCACCTGGGTCTGGGAACCGCAGCGGCTGCAGGTAGCGTCGTGCATCTCGCGGTCGCCGCCGCCGAAGCTGCGGCCTCCGCCTCCGCCTCCGCCACGGGGACCGTCGCGGGGTGGGCGGCTCTGCTGGTAGCAGTCGCGGCACTGGACCGGGCGGTCGCCACGGGGCTGGAAGGGCACCGTGGTCTCCACGCCACAAGTGGCGCAGATCACGTCGAATTCCTGGCGGTCGCCACGGGGGCCACCACGGGGGCCGTCACGCGGGGGACGGTCCTTCTGGAAACAGTCACGGCACTTGACCGGTCGGCTCCCGTCAGGCTTGAACGGGACGGTCGTCTCTACTCCGCACTCCGCGCAGACGACATCAAACACTTCGCGCGGGGCGCGCTCTCCATACATACTCTTGACTCCTGGGAAGGGCACTCGCCCCTCCATGGGGGCGGCGAGACGGTTCACATATAAGAACCAAGGAGTGTCTTTGGTACCCCATCGCCCACCGGCCACCGGGCCCTTTTGGCCAGTTTGGCCACTCTTGCGGCTGCTTGCGCGGGGCTTTTTAGGATCGTTGAGCCCAGGGGTAGGCATGGATCGCTCCCGTGTCAGCGAAGCCGACCGCCTTCGCGCCCTACACGCCACGGGCCTGCTGGATACGCCCCCGTCGCCAGAGTTCGACGCTATCACCCGCGCCGCCGCCGACCTGCTAGGCTCCCCGATTGCGTTGGTATCACTGGTCGATCGGGACCGGCAGTGGTTCAAGTCCCACCATGGGCTGGACGTCACCCAGACGCCGCGTAGCGTTTCGTTCTGTTCGCGTGCGATTGCTGCGTCGGATGAGCCCATGGTGGTTCCTGATGCCACGGCCGATGTCCGTTTTGCCGACAACCCGCTGGTTACGGGTGAGCTCGGTCTTCGTGCCTACGCCGGTGCACCCCTACACGGCCCCGCGGGGGCATTGCTGGGAACCCTGTGTACGTTGGACCGCGAGCCCCGGGAATTCACGCAGGCCGACGTCAGCGCGCTCAAGGCGCTGGCGCGCTGGGCAGAACTGGAGGTGGCACTGCACGCACTGGGCATCGTAGACCCCATGGCGCTACTGGAGGGCATCACAGGCGATGGACCCATGGGCGCCGTCCGGCACAGGTATTGGGACCTGGCGCCGGACCCGCTCTTGCTCTTGGATCAGGATGGACTCGTTGTGGATGCCAACCAATTCCTGCTCACGTTGCTCGGTGTCGAACAAGGCGATGTCGTAGGTCAACCCATGGCGGGGTTGGGAGGCACGGGGGATACGGCCGCTGTGCGTGCCGCCATCTCGGAGGCGCTGGCAGAAGGCCACAGTGAACTGGCGTACTCCGTGTCGGCGGCCAACGGAACGGCGTTGCCGTTGCTCTGGCATGTCGTGCGGGATGAAGGACTGGTTTTTGCCTGTGGCCGATTGGGTCCCATTGGCCATCGGGATTCGGCCAGGGCACCCACCTCGACGCGGTCTGAAACGGATCGCGCCCTGCAAGAGGCGGTGCGGCGCATGGCCGCTGTTGAGACAGCGCAAGAAGACTTGCGACGCAGCCTCGCCCATCTCCAACGGTTGCGGGAGCGACCTTCCAGTCCATGAAAGCAGGCTCGCATCGCCGCTCAACAGCAGCTGCCGCCGGGCGACGCTCGCCCATGCAGGCCAGATGACAACCGTCATCCGCGCCGCTCGAGATGGGGTCGTATGGTTACCGCACCCGAGGCAGCAGAATGGGATGTCATCGTCATCGGCTCAGGGGCCGGCGGGCTCGGGGCGGCGCTGCCGCTCGCCCAGGCGGGCCTGCGCGTCTTGGTGCTGGAACAACACGAGGTGCCCGGCGGCTTGACCCATTCGTTCACCCTGCAAGGCTACCGGTTCAGCCCAGGCGTGCACTACATTGGGACACTGGAACCCGGGGGGTCGCTGCGCCGCATCTACGAGGGCCTCGGAGTCTCCCGGGACCTGGAGTTCTGCGAGATGAACCCCGACGGGTACGACCACATCGTCGTCGGCGACCAATGGTTCTCGCTGCCCAAGGGCCGCCAGCGGATGGTCGCCATGCTACAGGAGCGCTTCCCTCAAGAGGAGGCAGGCATCCAGCGCTACTTCGACGAGGTCGAGAAGATCATGGCGGCCATGCGGCAATTGCAGCGCATCCAGGGCCCAGTTTCGGCCCTGAAGGCGCTGGCGCACGCGCCCACCATGCTCCGATGGGGCCCCAAGACGGGCCAGCAAATGCTGGATGCCCACTTCTCGGATCCCGTGCTCAAGGCCGTGCTGGCGGGGCAATCGGGGGACCACGGCATGCCGCCATCCCAGGCGCCGGCAATGCTCCAGGCAGGCATTACGCATCACTACCTCGGCGGCGCGTTCTACCCCCGCGGCGGCGGCTTCGCCATTCCGCGAGCCTTCGTACGGGCCTTGCGGCGCGCGGGGGGCGACATTCGACTGAGCACCAGCGTCGAGAGGATCATCGTTGAAGGCGGCCGCGCCGTGGGCGTCCGGCTTGCCGACGGGGAAGAGCTGCGAGCCAAGTGGGTGGTCAGCAACGCCGACCCGCACGTGACGCTGGATCGGCTTGTGGGACGCGAGCACCTGAGCCGCCGTTTGCGGGCGAAACTGGATGCAACGACCTACTCGACATCGTCGCTCAGCCTCTTCTTCGCTGTCGACATGGACCTGCGGGCCGCCGGCCTCGACTCCGGCAATGTCTGGTACTACAACGACGCGGACGTGGACGGCATCTACAAGCGGGGCCTAGGCGACGAGGCGCTCCACGCTCCCGAGCCCAGCGCCATCGTGCTCAGCATCTCGACGCTCAAGGACCCCTCCAAGATGCACCACGGCCACCACACCTGCGAGGCCTTCACGTTCGTCGACTACGACGCATTCACCAAGTGGAAGGACCAGCAATGCGGCGACCGGGACGCCGACTACAAGGCACTCAAGCAGGATCTGGCCAAGCGCATGTTCGCCGCCCTTGAGCGCCGCGTGCCCGGCATCACGGACAAGGTGGTCTTCTGGGACTTGGCCACACCACTGACCAACGAGCATTACGTCAATTCAACCCGTGGCGCCCTGTACGGCACCGCCAAGACGCCCAAACAGATGGGCCCCGGAGGGTACCCTGTCAAGAGCGAACTGCCCGGCCTCTTCATGGTGGGCGCCAGCACGTTCAGCTTCGGCGTCGCCGGCGCCACCATGACCGGCTTGGCCGCCGCCAGCAAGATCCTGGGCCGCCCCGTCCGGCAACTGCTCAACCAGGACGGCCCAGAACTGCGCATCTACCCCTCAGAGGACCCCGGCGCGTGGCCGGAGAACCTCCAGGAGCGCATGGCCCGCAACCAGGTGTTGACGGCCTAACGGCGACGGGCAGCCAACGCCACGAGGGCCACGGCCAGCAGGGGAAGCAGGAAGCCCAAGGGCGACTCCTCTTCCCCCAAGAGCGGCTGGGATTCCAGTTTCTGGTGGCAGTCGCCGCGCAAGTCCCATGCAGTGGAGAGATCCTCCGCGCCTGCGGGACTGGCTGCGATGACCTTGCGGCCGCCATCCCACACGGAGGCGGTGACCGCTAGGAAGTTGCAGGCGTACTTGTCGTCGCCAAGGCGCTCGAACGTTACGTTGTAAGAGCCGGACCATGTGGCTGCGACCGTCTGGTTGGGGTCGTGTCCCGCCATGGCCAGGGTTTCATTCGGGCCCCAGTGGAGAATGTACCATTCAGAGGGCTCCGTGGCATTGACATCGCCCATGAACAGCACAGCCGTAACCGAAGAGCCGGGCTCGGGCGACTCGATGGCT
Organism: Thermoplasmatota archaeon; assembly: GCA_041624075.1. GTDB lineage: Archaea > Thermoplasmatota > E2 > JACPAO01 > JAHFTW01 > JBFJVP01. Next base: position 4,290 of record JBFJVP010000157.1, read on the forward strand.
AGGGAGAGTTGTACTTCTTCGCCGATGGCGAAGTTGGTCCCCGAGATCGTCATATCAGCGGAGGCTGCGGGAATCATGGCCACGGCGACGAGGACCAGTGCAGCGCGTGCGAGTGTCATTATGGCGCCTCCGGGTCGGTCATCCAGTCACACCCGTCGGGATGGGTGTTGCCGTTGGTGCTGTAGTCATTGCACGGCACGATGGTGAGCAGCCGTGGGTGCGGCGGTCGCCACTGCTGTGTTAGCGGATCACTGCTGCCGCAGGCGGGCTTCATGAGCCACGGATCCGAGGAATCGGTGCGCTCAGAGCCGCCGGCGTATTCGTTGTTGTCCCAGCAGTTGCCACTGCCCTGTTCATCCCACCAGTGGTCGATGCCGTTGGGCATGGTGGTTCCATCGGGAGTGATGCCCATCTTGTTGCGGATGTACTGGTTGCCGTGGCTGGTGTCGAACAGGAGCTCCAGGTCGCTGGCCAAGTCGGCGGGGTCGGCGTCGTCGAAGCAGGCAGGGTCCTGGTTGCCCAGGGCGCACAGCAAGTCGAAGCCACCGTCCTCGCCACGGAAGACGGCGGGAACGCCAAAGAGCATTGTTCCGTAGCGCCAATTGTCGTAGATGTGGTTGCCCACGACGCGGTTGTCGTTGCCGCCCGCAATCAGCATGCCCGTGCCCACCGGGATGGGGATTACCGGGCACACGACGCCCTCCTCGATGCCCCGTTCGGCCAGCGGCTTGTGGCAAGCGCCGCCCGGCAGCCAGTTGTCGAAGTAATTCTCGTTGTTGGAGTAGATCTCGTTGTTCACGAATCGGCCCGAGTCCTGGGGCAGCCCGGGGTGGTCGGGGAACAGGCTGTCCGTGGCGATGCCGGCGGAGTTGTGGTGGAATTTGTTGTTGTGGACGTAGACGGAGTTGCCCGCCGTACCGGAGTAGCCGAGGGCGTTGTGGTGACTGTCGCAGCGGGTGATCTCCACGCTGTGCCGGGCACCCCGCAGGTCGCTGGCGCTGCCCGGGTAGATTCCCGAGTCGCCGTTGCCGTAGGACTCGCAGTCAATGTAGAGGCCGTGGTCCACGGCGAAGGTGAGGTAGCCGTACTCGTAGTTCCACCGAGTCAGGTGGTCGTCGATGACAAAACCATCTGTCTCCAGGATGTAGACCGAGTTGAAGTCGGTGCGCTGGACGGTGAAGTGCTTGAGGTAGATTCCGTCGGCCCGGTCGGCGCGCAGGGCATTCAGGTGCGTCCAGTTGGCGTCCAGGATCACGTCGAGGACCTCCACGCCGGTGCCTTCGATCTGCAGGTCGCACAAGCGCTCCCACGTGCATGCAGTGTCGTCGTCGTCCAGGGAGTCGCCGAGGATCGCCACCGTATTCTGGATGTTGGGGCAAGCCACGTGCTCGGCGTACTCCAGAATGGGACGGCCGACGAATTCGGCGCACTCCGGCGACGGGTTCTCCATGCGCTCGACGCTGGGTTCCTCGAAGTAATGGCCCGGCTGCATCAGGATGCGGTAGCCGCCCTCAGGCACCGCATCGACGGCGGCTTGAAGGTGCTCGAATCCGTGATCGCGGCATTCAGTGTACCGCAGCAACTCCTCCATGCGCTTGGCGTAGTCGTAGCCAGCCACGCGGGCAGGAGTGTCGTCCTTGCAGGTGACGAGATAAGGCCCCGAATCCCTGTACTGGGGGACTTCCCGCAAGCCGGCGGGGAAAGCCGTTTCACGTTCCGCGTGGCCTTGGACCACGGCGGGAACGAGGACTGTCAACAGCAACAGCACCGCTATCGGGGCGGCGCCAAGCGCATACCGAACCACCTGGCAGCCACCCGGACGTGTGCTCAAAAGTGTTGATGTTGTCCGCGTGCCTGCGGCGCCGGGCGCAGCTTACCAGAACATTTGGCGCAGGCAACTCACGGAGCCGCCAGATTTGCCGAATTCGCCGGTCGCCACGGGCACTGGGTCAAACCCGGTCATGTCCAGCAGTCGTCGCGTAAGCAGGCATTCCTCCTCAATGAGGACATGCTGGCCATCCGGGCAGTGGGCGTTGGCGGCCAGCTTTTCGGCATCGGGCTCGGGCACCTCGATGAGGCGCGGGAATAGCGCCCGAATGGTTTCTTGGCTTGCCGGACTGAAGGCGCCCGGGAACCACAGCGCCGTTTCGGCGTCCAGCGGTGAAAGGCACGTGTCCAGGTGGTAGAAGCGGGGGTCGACCAGTTGGAACGTGATGATGGGTGCTTCAAGGGCATCGGCAATGGCGAGAGCAGCCGCCTCGTCGGTGCGAAAACCATACCCGGCCAGAATCAGGCGCCGCTCCGGCATCCAGAGCAGGTCGCCGCCGCCTTCGTTGCGGCCCACTTCGCGGGGCACATCGACGCGCGCGTAGCCCTCCTGTTCCAAGGCCTCGGCGGCCAGGGGCACTTCGGGCTTGCGGGCATCGTGGGTCATGCGGGCTGGAACGAACCGGCCGCCGTCGCGGGGGTCACTGAACATGGCATTGGCGGTAAACACCTGGTCCGGAAGGGCCGGGTCGGCGGGAAGCGCCAGCACCTCACACCCCAACTCCTTGTAGGCGTCCATCAAGCCATCCCATTGTTGGCGGGCCAGCAGCCCGTCGACTTCGTGGGGCTTGCCGTCATCGCCTGCCATGTGGGGGTTGATGACGTACTCGAC
>JBFJVP010000158.1:0-6923 GCA_041624075.1 Thermoplasmatota archaeon
GCTGCCCTGGACGGAGCCGGGTGGCTGGGCCAGGATGGCGGCGTGGGCGGGGCCGCCTCCGCGGCCGACGGTGCCGCCGCGGCCGTGGAAGAGTGTCAGGGCCACTTTTGCCTCCTGGCAGGCGGCCACGAGTTCCTCTTGGGCTCGGTAGAGGGCCCAGCCTGCGGCGAGGATGCCGGCGTCCTTGCCGGAGTCGCTGTAGCCGATCATGACTTCCTGGTGGCCGGTCGTGCCCAGGCGTTGGCGGTACCAGGGGATGGCAAGCAGTTTCCGCATGACGCTGGCGGCGGCTTCCAGGTCTGCGAGGGTTTCGAAGAGAGGAACGACGCGCAGCGGTTGGCTGGCGCCGGCGGCGCGTTGGAGGTACTCGACGGCCAGGATGTCGGAGGGTTGGCTGGCCATGGAGATGATGTAGGCGCCCAGGCCCTCCGGGTTTTGGGCGATCAGGTGCAGGGTTTCCAGGTCTGCGGCAACTTCGGGGCTAGGGGGTTCGCCGTTGGCGGCTGCGCCGGCGCCAAGATCCGGGATCGGGGGAACGCCAGCTTCCAGGGCGTCGAGAAGGAACCGTTGGCGACCGGCTTCGTCTCGGTCGAGGTAGGTTTGCCCTTGTTGGCGGGCCAGCCATTCGATGACGTGCGCGTGGCGTTTTGCCTCCTGTCGGATGTCCAGTTCGACGAGCGTGAGCCCAAAACACTCCAAGCGTCGTAGCAAGTCTCGCAGGCGGCCGTCGGCCACCACGCCGGCGCCCGATTGGCGCAGGGAGCGGTCGCACAGCAGCAGGTCGGCGCGCAACTCGTCGGCGCTCCAGATGTGGGGTTCGTCGCCTGGCGTTTCTTCGGCCAGGAGGGCTTCGATGCGTTCACGTGTGGCTTGCAGGCGTTGGCCGAGCTCGCGGGTGAGCGCCCGGTAGGGTTCGCGGGCGTCGCCGACGCGGTCTCGCAGCTCCTGGGTGTAGGGTTGGAGGGGTAGCTCGTCGCGGAGCCGGCCCAGTTCGGCGATCAGGAGGGTTGTTGCCTGCCACCGGGCCAGCAACAGCACCCGGCGCGTGGTTTGGGCGGTGACGTTGGGGTTTCCGTCCCTGTCGCCTCCGATCCAGGAGCCGAAACGGATGGGGGCCACGCTGGCGGGCAGGGAGTCGAGGCCACAGGCGATGAGTTGGCGGTCGAGTTCCCGCAGCACTCGGGGTACGGCGTCCCAGAGCACGGATTCGATGACGGCCAGGGCGCCGCGGGCTTCCTTTTCGGGCGTGGGGCGCTCCCGGCGCAGTTGGTCGGTGTGCCAGATGACGGTGATGAGGCGGTGGAGTTCGGCTTGCAGGGCGTCCCGTTCGTCGGGTAGCAGGCCGGGCTTGTCCCGTTCGGCGAGCAGGGCGGCGATGCGGGCTTGCTGGCGCAGGATGGTCCTGCGGGTTGCCTCGGTGGGGTGGGCGGTGAGCACCAGGTCGATGCGGGTCGTGCTCAGGGTTTCTTGGAGGCGTTGGCGGCCGACGGCTTGGCAGAGGCGGGGGATGGCTTCGGCCAGATTCGCCTTCTGGGGGGCGGCCCCGGTTTGCTGGTATTCGCGGCGTCGGCGGACCCTGTGGTGTTGCTCTGCCACGTTGGCGAGTGACAGGAACAGGGAGAAGGCGCGCACGACGACGACGGCGCTCTGGGCGCTCAGGTCGTCAAGGCGTTGGACGAGGGCGTCGGCTGCGGCGCGGTTGCCGGTTCGGGCGGCTTTGGCTGCGCGGCGGACCTGTTCCACCAGTGCATAGGTGTCTTCCCCTTCCTGTTCTCGGAGCACGCGGCCCAGGAGGTCGCCGAGCAGGCGGACGTCGTTTCGCAGGGGGGCGTGGGGGTCGGCCGTGGCGTCCACGGTGGGCCAGCGGGCGGATTGGGTTTGAGGGTGTCTGCCCGAGTTGCTCGTGGTTGACAGGGGCTATCGTCCTCGTAGCATTAGCCGGCTGGGGTGGTGAACAGGATTGGGTGGTTGGGGCCCTCGTTCGGTGGGGGCTTGGTGGCGTGCTTGCCCGTGGGGCGATTTTGGCCTGGGGTGGTGGCTGGTGCTCGTTCGGGGCGTGCTTGCTGGGCGGCTCTGGCACCGGTTGGGCTGGTTTTGGGCCACTCCACACTTAGCCGTTAAGCAATGGTTCTTATAGGGGGAAGTCCAGAGTGATAGGTAACAAAAGGATATCTCGTGTATGTTTGGTCGTGATGAGCAAGCCGTAGCCCAGATGCTCACCTTCCTGGTGGCCGGCGTCCTGTTCGTAGGCTCCGTTGGAACGGTCCTCTATTTCACCCGCACGGCCGCCACCGACGACGACGCCGTTGCCAGCGCCACCACCAACATCGACGCCGCCTCCCTGGCCGACCTTCTGGTAGGCTCCACCGGCGTCGGCTGGGAAAACGGCCCCGACAACCTGGTCCGGCTCGGGCTGCTGGCCACCAACCGCTCCGGCCTGGACGCCGCACACCTGGATCTCATGCGTGGCGCCAGCTACGCAGCCAACGCAACCAACAACCGCCTCGACTACGAGGAAGCGGAAGCCTCCGTCGGACTCACCGGCGCCAACACCGACTTCCACATCAGTATCTACCCGATCGGACTGAAGCAAACCCTGGCCCAGGCCGACCTCAGCAGCATCCGAACCGGCTACATCGGCCACTGGAACTCCTTGGGCTCCACCACCGTCCTGCTCGGCACCAACGAACAGATGGTCGCCACGGCCAACGCCAACCTCAACACCACCATGAGCACCATGGCGCTCAACGAACGAACCATCCTTCGCAGCGTCGGCGTCGGCTTCACCGACAACATCCACATCACCAGCACGCCCAACGTCCAAGTGGACACTGGCGTCACAACCGTCCCCATCACCGACCTCGTCAACCTCACATTCCTTGCAGGCGACGTCTACCCCGACAACAAGCAGTACATCGACACCGTGCTGCCTGGCCGCCTCGCCGAGTACGACCTCATCATGGTGGGCTCCACCGTCAGCCACGAAAGCCTGACCAGCGCCGTCACCAAGGACGCCATCCGCGACTGGGTGCTCGCCGGCGGAACCATCATGGTCATGGGCAGCGACTCCCAGAACTTCCAGTGGATGCAGCCCCTCTTCAACGTCGGCACCGACACCGTCAACGGCGGCGCCTTCGCCCCCGACGTGGGCCACGCCATGCTCCACGAACCCCACGAACTGAACTGGCCAGCCTACGACAACTTCGGCCTGGCCTGGGACATCAAGACCCAAGGCGCCAACGCCTACTACGACGACTTCGAGCACATCATCCAGGAAGACGGCGAGGACGTTCTGGCCGTCAGCGGCCAAGGCGCCTTCGGAGACGGCCGCATCTTCCTCAGCACCTTCAGGCCCGGCGACATCTACGACACCCTGGGCGCCAGCGAAGCCGACAACCTGGTCATGAACATGGCCCTCTACGCGGATCGAAGCAACCTCTACCTGGAGTACGGCCCCGGCGCGCCCACGGGAACCCAGGTCGCAACCGCCGTGCGCCAAAGCCACCTCTGGGACTACCAAGTGGGCCAGGTTCCCGTTCGCATCGAAGTGAACCTGTGGCGCTCCGTCGACATCAGCACCGGCAATCGCGTGCCCTACGGCCTCTTCACGTCCACCTGCACCGGCCTGACCTGCTCCTTTGACGCCAGCAACTCCATTGACCCCGACGGTGACCCGCTCACCTACACCTGGGACTGGGGTGACGGCAACAACGCCACCGGCGCAGCGGCCACCCACACCTACCTGTCCGGCGGCGACCACACCGTTACCCTCACCGTCAGCGACGGCACCAGTAGCGACACCGCCGCGCGCACCGTGTCCCCGACGGCACCCAACCAGGCACCGACTGCTGCCTTCACCGCAGGTCCGGTTCTCCTGGTGGTCACCTTCGACGCCAGCACATCCACGGACCCCGACACCGACCCCCTCACGTACAGCTGGGACTTCGGCGACGGCAACACCGCCACCGGCATCGCTCCAGTCCACGTCTACCTCAGTGGCGGAACGTACAACGCCACCCTCACCGTCGACGACGGCCGCGGCGGCACCGACGCGCTGGTTCAACCGGTCACCGTGTCGGCGATCTAGGGGTAGACACCCAGCACCCTGGCCACTTCCTGGCCCAGAAACGCTGCGAAGGCCACCAGGAAGAGCACGATGAGTGCCCGGACCAACCACACCGGTTCATCCACGGGCGCCTGCCGGGTCCTGGCCTCAGCAGCCCGGCCGCCAGCTTCCCGCTGGGCGCCCGGCGCCACAGACGATTCACCGGGCGCCGCCGGGCGCGCGCTGGGCGCCGAACGAACTGCCGATGCGGGCTTTTCGGACTGGGCACTGGACCCCCTGGGCACACGGCTTCCATGTCCCACCGACTTTAAACGCGGCCGCCTTGGGCGCGGCCGTGCCCAGGAACGCCCTGCAGCGACTGCGTGCGGTCGCAGCCGAAATCGTCTCCGACGCCGAGTTTGAAGCCCTCGTCGAACGCGCCGCCGCCGGGGAGCGACCAAAGGCCTACATCGGCTTCGAGCCCAGTGGAACCGCCCATGTGGGCTGGATGGTTTGCACCCAAACCGTCCGCGAACTCATCGACGCTGGCTTCGAGGTCATCATCCTGCTGGCCGACTGGCACGCCTACATCAACGACAAGCTGGGCGGCGACATGGATAACATCCAGCGCTGCGCCAAGTACATGGAGGACGCCTTCGAAGCCCTCGGTGTTCCCCGGGATCAGGTCACGTACCGGTACGCGCAGGAGTTCGCAGGCGATGCGGACTACTGGCAGATGGTCATCAACGTGGCCAAGAGCACCAGCCTGGCCCGCATGCGCCGCGCCATGGACATCATGGGTCGCAGCCACGAAGAGGCCGACAAGGACGTGTCCAAGTTCCTGTACCCTGCCATGCAAGTGGCGGACATCTTCTACATGGGCATTGATCTGGCGTACGGCGGCCTGGACCAACGCCACGCCCACATGCTGGCTCGCGACGTGGCCAAGAAGATCAAGGCCAAGCCCCCCGTGGCGCTCCACACGCCACTGGTCCCCAACCTCAAGGGTGGCCAGGGGCGCATGGATCCCCTGGAAGCCAAGATGAGCAAGAGCCAGCCGGACAGTGGCATCTTCATTCACGACACGGCCAAGGCGGTGCAGAAGAAGATCGCCAAGGCCCACTGCCCTGCGGGCGAAAAGGAGGACAACCCTGTCCTCGACCTCTTGCGCCTGGTCGTGTGGCCGCGGCTGGAAGCTGGCTTTGACATCGATCGGCCAGAGAAGTTCGGCGGGCCGCTGCACTACGACACCTACGAGGAGGCGGAAGCGGCCTTCGTGGCAGGCGACCTTCACCCCATGGACCTCAAGAATGGCGTCGCGGCGGCGATGAACCTGAGCCTGGAGCCGGTGCGGGAGTACTTTGAGAAGAACCCGGACAACCTGAACTTCGTGCAGGAACTGAAACGGACTCGATAGGGTCGGCTGGCTCCCGCTCAACCGTCGTCTGGAGCCTCTTCGGGGTCGTGCTCGAAGGACCGCATGCAAGTCATAGCCATGGCTTGGGTCGCGCCGGCGGCATGGCGGGCTTACCTGGTGGCTGGAGGCCACCACACGCGTCCTGCCTCCACGGTTTTTCCAACATCTCCGATATTTTCTTTAAGGCGCCAGCAATATGTTGATTCTGTCCACCCGTTGTGGACAAGGTGGTATAAGAATGAAGACAACAATCCTAGCGACCAGCCTACTACTCCTTGCGGCCTTCGCATCGCCCGCGCAAGCACAAAGCCCCTGCCCGCCAATCCCGAACCCCTTCGCCGAGGGGTCGTTCACCCACGCGACGGTAGCCTTCGGCCAGGCGGCTGCCGACGCCGCGTGTGGCCTGATTGACCCCGCCGTCGTTGAGGCAGCCATCGCGGCCGTCAACGACGCCATGATCGCCCTCGACGGCATCATCGACACTTACGTTGCCGCCACCGAGGCAGCCGTGATTCAGGCCGTCGCCGCAGTCAATGCGGCCCTCATCTACGCGGCGAGCCTGGCAGAATGGATGATCACCTGTGAGTGCGGCCCCGTCGGCGCCGTGAACGCCATCGTTGCAGCCTTCGACGCTTGGCTGGCGACCACCCTGGACCTGGTGGCCGGGCTCGTTGGCGAAGCGCTGGACTTTGTCGACTTCGTTGTCAGCCAAGTCATGCCCCTGGTGCAGCTGATCGCGGGCTTCGTTCACGAAACGTGCGTTCGATTCGCCAACATCGCACTCGTTTGCGACTTGTTCGTGATCTGAGTTGGGCCGCAACTGTGCTGGGCGCTCCCCGGCATCCAATTCTCCCTTCTTCCTGGTTCCCTCGTTTGCCTTGTTCCCTTTCTGCTGTGGCTGCCCCTTTCTAGTGCCTGTTTTCGCTTCAGGCCGCCTGCCCCGCCGCAACCGTGGAGCTAATCCCGTCGCTTTGTGATCGTCTGCGCCCAGGGTCGATCCCTGGAGTGGGGTCACCACAGGCCTTCATGAATCGAGCTGCTGCGAGGCGAAGCTGAGTCGTTGGCATGGTATATGCACACCCGCCCCACCGAGGAAGCTCGGGGTGCCGTACCCCATCAAGGAGGCTGCCCCTGGTGGCGCGTGCCCACTCGGCGCACCGCGCATGTCGCACTCGCGCCGCCTGCAACTTGAAAGCATCGCACTGAACGGGAATTAACTACTCGCCCTTTATGCCGCCAGCGGCCCGCACCAGAAACTGTTTCAAGGGGATGCACCCGCAAGTGCGGTTCGACCCATCCGCTTGCGGAGGCTCATTCGGCTCCATGCGGAACAAGCCAACATCGACTTGAATGCAGAACCCTGCGGGCAGGTAGTGACATGATGAAAGTTAGATTGACTCTGTGTGCGTTGATGATCCTGGTTCTGGCGAGCGTTGCACCCGCTGCGCAAGGGCAAGGACC
>JBFJVP010000159.1:0-6877 GCA_041624075.1 Thermoplasmatota archaeon
CGATGATGTTGCCACCCAAATGCTGGTGACGCCGGAAGTCGAGCCGTTCGTGCCGCTGTTGGAGGCGGTTCTGGGCCCACGAACCTAGAAGCTCCAGGCGTCCCATTGGACTCGTCGGTTCGTTGGCGTGTCCGCAGGGGCTCCTCGTGCCGCCACGGGTGAGCGGAGCGAAGCAGCTTGTGGGTTGCCTACGCAGGCGGGAACCTTTGCGGTGGCGCCAGGTGGGGGCAACCATACTTATGCCCGGTCCGGGTGAAACGGATGTGGCGAGGATGAATATTCCAAAAATGTCTGTTGCCTGCATTCTTTTATTGCTGGCCGGCGCCCCACTTCACGGGGCCGGATCGTCGGCCGCGCTTCTGGGCTCTGGTGAGGTTCTCGCCCCCAGCTTGGTGAAGGGTCCTGTGCTGGTCGCTGGCGGCGACGATCCGCCCGTCGATGCGAGTCGACACCCGGGCGTTGACGGGTTCTGGGTGGACATGCGCCACCTTGGCGATGATGCCGGCTTCAACATGTGGCTCGCGGGCGCGCCGGGCATCGAACACGAGCGTGTTCAGCTGGTGGCCGACATGTATGGCTGGTTCAGCGGCATGCGTGACGACGGCTCCAATGAGCCGCTACGTTACGCGTGGATCGGGACTTGCTCGTTGTGGGTGCAACCTGGCGAGTGGTACGACGTGCCTGAATGCGGCACCGGTCCCGGCTACGAGATCCAGTACTTCGACTGCGATAGCATCAGTGGCGAATGCAACGAAGGTGCGGACCTTTACAGCGTGGAGTGGGCGTATGTCACGGCGTATGCCGCCGGCCCCGTGGACGTGATTGTCGAGGCTACGCAACAGCCCAACTATTGCTATGGGTGGTGTGGCCGCTACGCGGGCGGGGCCAGCGTCGGCGTCGCCGACCCGCTCGACGTGGCGTTGTGGCCCGTGCAGGTGCTGTTGCCGGCCCTCGATTGACGCCTGGGCTGCCAAAAGTCGCACCTCGGCGGCTGGTTTGTGGTCCCAACTAGCTAGTCAGCCGTGCCCCACTGCGGAAGGTTTACGGAGTGCGGAACATGCATCCGCACTATGGCACACAAGGAGCCACAATCAACTACGCCTGCCCACGCCCTTTTCGCCCTGTTCGGGCTCCTGTTGCTGGCTGCCCCTGCCAGTGGCATCGTCGGCGGCCAGGAAGCCGACGAAGGCGAATACCCCTGGATGGCCGCCATCTACTCCGGCAGCCCCTCCACTGGCCAGTACTGCGGCGGCACACTCGTCACCCCCACCGTCGTCGTCACCGCTGCCCACTGCATCGACGCCATCCTGGGCGTCTACATCATCGACACCCTGTTTGGCCCCATCTTCTCCAGCGACGTGTACGTCATGCTGGGCAGCAACACCCTCGACCCCTCCAACGGCGAGGAGATCCTCGTCGACAACGCCTACGTTCACCCTGACTACAACGGCAACGGCTACGACATCGCCGTGCTGACGCTCACGGAGGCCAGCCAGCAGCAACCCATCGCCTGGGCCACGCCCGCCGACGCCGCCCTCATGGCGCCTGGCACCATGGCCACCGTCACCGGATGGGGCCTGACGAGCGAGAACGGCCAGGGCAGCAACGAGCTGCTTGAAGTGGACGTGCCGATCCTGAGTGACGCCCAGTGCCAGGAATACCAGTCGATCAACGCGGCCGTCGAGGTGTGTGCCGGCTACGAGGAAGGCGGTCGCGACTCTTGCCAGGGCGACTCCGGTGGCCCCATGATCGTCCCCAAGGATGGCGGCTACATCCTCGCCGGTGTGGTCAGTTGGGGCCACGGCTGTGCCCGTGCCCAGAGTCCCGGCGTGTACGCTGACGTGGCGGCCCTCAACGACTTCATCGAACAGTATGTTTGAGTCCCCTGCGATCCTCGACCCTCTCCCTCCGTCGACCTCCGCACAGTGTCTTCTTCCGGCACATCCTGGCCGTGGCGCGCGTTAACACGCCTCTCGACACATCGGTTCCAGTGCAGCAACTTTACGATGGGGCAGGTCTGCACGCCGCCGATGGCGCACACCAGCCCACGCCCCAGTACTGTTTCCCACATTGCGGTCTTGCTCCTCTGCTTCCTGGTGGCGGTTCCCGCCCCCACATCCGGCATCGTCGGCGGCCAACTGGCTGACGAGGGCGAATACCCCTGGATGGCAGCGATCTACTCGTACGACCCCGAAGACCAGTACTGCGGCGGCAGCCTCGTCACAGCCACCGTTGTTGTCACCGCCGCCCACTGCATGGAAGACATGCTCGGCATCCCCCTGCCCGGAGGCAGCTTCCTATCCTGGCTCTTCGAAAGCCCCGTCAGCGTCCTGCTCGGCCAGAACGACCTCGACGGAAGCGGCGGCGAAGAGATTGAAGTCAGCGAGGTGCACATCCACCCCGACTACAACCAGCACCACGACATCGCCGTGCTGATCCTGTCCCAGGCCAGCCAGCAGCAACCCATCGCGTGGGCCACCCCTGGCGACGAATCCTTCTACCCTGCGGGCACACTCGCCACCGTCACCGGCTGGGGTCTGACCCGCGAGAACGGCCAAGGCAGCAACGAGCTGCGCGAAGTCGAGGTGCCCATCGTCAGCGACGCCCAGTGCGACGACGACGTCGGCATCGACGCCGCCTGGGAAGTCTGCGCCGGCTACGAGGAAGGTGGCCGCGACTCCTGCCAGGGCGACTCCGGCGGACCCCTGATGGTCCCCGCCCAGGGTAGCATGCTCCTCATTGGCGTCGTGAGCTGGGGCTACGGCTGCGCCCGCGCCAACAGCCCCGGCGTCTACGCTGAGGTCGCCGCGCTGTCCGACTTCATTGAGCAGTACGTCTAGCCAGCCTAAGCGGGGCTCGTAATCCCGCCTCCTCTTCCCCCACGCCCCCCAAGCCCGCCCCCTCGCTAGCCAATGAATATTAAAACGCCACGGCCATGGCCGTTGGCCATGCGGTCCGTGGTGGTTTCGGTCCTTGTTTTTTCCCTGGCAGTGGTTCTAGCCGGCTTGCCCGTCCATGCCGGCAGTGCATCCACTGGTTGGCCAAATCTGGATGACGCTGTCATTCGGCCCGGTGTACACTTGAACATTGGCAGCAACCAGTGCACCGCCAACTTCGTCTTCAGCAGCCCCGACAACGCCACCCTGTACCTCGGAATGGCTGCCCACTGCGCCGCCCTCGGGGGCGCCACCCAGACCAACGGGTGCGAAACCACCAGCCTACCCATCGGCACGCCCGTGGCCATTACGGGGGCCAGCAGGCCCGGCATCATGGCCTACTCGTCATGGCTGACCATGCAGGCCAACTCCGAATTTGACAGCTTCACGTGTGCCTTCAATGACTTCGCCCTCGTGCGCATCGATCCAGCTGACCGAGGCCTCGTCCATCCCGCCATGATCCATTACGGTGGACCCACGACGTTGGTTGGCGTGCCCCAGATCGGCGACCGTGTACTGACCCTCGGCTCGTCGGATACGCGCCCCAACGGCGACGAGCTCGACCGACGGGAAGGGCGGGTCGTCTCCTCGGGTGGATCCGGCTGGTCCACGACCATCTTCACCGCGACACCGGGCATCCCCGGCGACTCCGGCAGCGGCGTCATGACCGCAGAAGGCGGCGCCTTTGGATCGCTGGCAACTGTCAGCCTGGCACCCGTTCCAGCCAGCAACGGCGTCACCAACCTGGTCAAGGCCTTGCCGTACGCCGCCGCTGCAGGGGTAAACGTCCAGCTGGCCACCTGGCCCCTTCTTGCGCCAGGTATCCAGCCCATTTAGGCACGTTCGCACCCAACCACGACAATGCCTAAGTCCCGTGAGCGCCCCAGATAGGGTTGTATGAAGTGGCTTGCACCTGTTCTCTTGTTCGCGGCGCTCTCCGGATGCCTCGACGAACTGGTCTACGAGGATGAGCATGTACCCGACGATGGCCTCGGCGAGTCCGTGCCCCGGCCGCCCACGGCGCCGCCGGAAGAAGCGCCGCCAGAGTGGCCCGTTCTCTCCGAGGCCACGATCCGGCCCGGCGTGAAGGTGACGGGGGCAGGCCAATGCACGAGCAATTTCCTGTTCACCAGCCCTGACAATTCCACCTTGTACCTTGGATTGGCTGCCCACTGCTTTGGCAAGGGGGAATCCACGGACACCAATGGCTGCACCACCGAGAGCCACCCGCTTGGCTCCCAGGCCCAGGTGCAAGGCGCCAGCCAGCCGGCCGTCCTGGTCTATTCGTCCTGGATCACCATGCAGGAGAACGGCGAATCCGATAGCTCCGTTTGCCGCGCCAACGACTTCGCGCTGGTGCAACTGCACGCCGACGATCGCCACCTGGCGCATCCTGCCATGCTGCGCTTCGGCGGCCCGACGGAGCTGGCGGGTGCCGGCGCATCCACCGGTAGCCGTGTGCTGAGCTACGGCAACACGCAACTGCGCGACGGTTTCTCCCAGATGGACGAACGGGAAGGCGTCATCGTCAATGTGGCCAACGAAGGATGGACCTACACGGTCTACACCGCCGGGCCGGGATTGCCGGGCGACTCCGGCAGCGGCGTCCTGACCCTGGACGGCAAGGCCCTCGGCGTGCTCGTCACGCTGGGCCTTGCACCGCTGCCTGCCTCCAATGGCGTGACCGACCTGGCGCGCGTGCTGGCCTACGCCCACGACGCCGAGGGCCTGCAAGTGGAACTGGCCACCTGGGAGCAACTGGACGATGGCATTCTGCCCTGAGGCCGACCGCTTGGCTCGCCGCCCCATGCCCCTTGCAGGTTCTCTTTGATGGGGTCGCCGGTTCGTCCCAGGCGCCAAAATGGTCATTAGGCTTGCCGGCACCCTACACCCGATGCGAGCGTTGCACGCCCTGGCCTGCGTGGCCGTCGCGGTCATGGTTTCTGGCTGCACGAGCGAGTACGTGGAGGAGTACAAACCCTCGGCAACGAGGCAGAAGTTCAACGTCAAGGCGTGGCCCGAGCTGGACGATGCTTCCATCCGGCCCGGGGTCAACATCAACGTCGCCACGAGCGACGCGGGCGGCTCCTGCACCAGCAACTTCCTCTTCCGAAGCCCCGACAATGGCACGCTGTACCTTGGCTTGGCAGCCCATTGCCTTGAGGGCGTCCCGGTCGGGACACGCGTCGATGTCGGCGAACACGCCGGTGGTGGAAAAGTGGCCTTCAACGCCTGGGATTACGTGGGTGAAGGCGACCGGTTCGACTACGACTTCGCGCTCGTGGCGCTCATGGATTCGGTGCGTGGCAGCGCCCACCCTGCCGTCATGCACTATGGTGGCCCCACCGCCATGGCAGACAGTTCGAGCATCCTGCCAGGCGCCAAGGTCATCACCTACGGCCGGAGCATCCAGCGCCCCCCGGGCGACCCGGACAACCCCCGCGAGGGATGGGTGGTCAAGAACGGCGGAGGCGACCTACTCACCACCCCGAACCAGATCGCCGTCTACACGGACCACCCTGGAATTCAAGGCGACTCGGGCAGCGGCCTGATGACGGCCGACGGGCAAGCCCTGGGTGTCCTAAGTCTTGGAACGGCCAACCCGGCCGAGGGTCAAGTGGAAAACCGCGATGCTCCCGCCGTCAATTGGTATGTCGCGCTGGACAAGGCCCTCAGCGTGGTTGAGGTTAACAGTGGACCGAACATCGAACTGGTCACCTGGAAGCAGCTTTTGGGCCCGCAACTCCCGGTCTAGGCGAGACCCTCACGGGCACTTACTCAGCCCGTGCACACTGGGATTCGGGGCCAAGCATGACCACGCCGGCCACAGCCAACATCACGGCGACCGCCAGCAAGGTGCTGTTCCAAGTCACTTCGTGGGACGCTGCGATTTGGCTGACCAGCACGCCGCCAAAGGCGAGTGAAACGGTCAACAGAAGCCACCCGGCAACGATGACGCCGGGCGCCGTTGCGCTTCGGCTGCGCATGCATTGGTTCGTCATTGTAGGTCCCCAAAGGGGCGTTGGATGTAAGAGGCTTTGGGCTCGTACCACACTTCGAAGGTCACAGTGTAGCGAATTGGCATTTTGCAGCGGGCATTGGCTCGCGATCCATGCTCTTGGCGGCCCAAACGCTGCAACCTCAGCACATAAACAGCGCAGCTCGCCGCCTGGCGGCCCGGCCCATCAGGGCCAAGAGGGGAGACCGGATGCCCGCTTTCGTGCGCCGCGCTGGCTATCTTCGCATGCGGTACCACATGGACTTCCGTGCCGGCCGCCCAGGGCCCAATTGGAGCCCGTTCGTCGCGGAACAAGTGCGACTACCAACCTGGAGCTTCGAGGCTCGTGAACGGGGCGAGTTGGTCTTCGTTCGCACGGGCGACGACAGCCGTGTGACGGCGAGGCTATTCCTGCGACCAGGAACTCCCGCCCATGCACCCTCGGCTGCGCTGGAGATCGCCGTGCACGGCCGCTGGCAGGACTCTGACGCCGACCATCCGGGGCTCGCCAGCAATCAGCACATGGTGGACGAAGCGGAGGCGCTTCTGGTACTGTTGGGCGTGCATCGTCCCAAAGCGCGCTTCGTGGAGGCGTTCATCACGAGGAAGTAGCCTGGCGGTGGTCCACGCCGGTGGACCAGATTCCGCCCCCGCACAGGCCTGCCAGCACGCCGCACAACAGCGCCATGCCATGGATTCCGCCAGCGCCTGGGTGACTGAGACCCCGCTCCGCGTACGTCATCGCGGTTTGCTCGACACTCAGGGCAACGAAGAAAAGCGTCAACGAAGCCACCAAGAACGCCAGGCCCAAGATGACCAGGAGTCCGCGGTTGGAAAGAAATTGCGTGCCAGCCATGGCGCTACAGCCGCGGCGGCGCTCAAAAGTAGACGCATGCGCGCAGGCGGCCGTGCCACCGTGGCCTTCAAACGCGGCACCTGTCTC
>JBFJVP010000160.1:0-6867 GCA_041624075.1 Thermoplasmatota archaeon
CTGTACGTGCTCAACTACGTCTCCTGGAACCAGACGATCCACACGGGCAATGGCCCACGCCAATACCATGGCCAAACCAACTTGATGTGGCAGAACCAGGGCGACGGCACCTTCCTGGAAGTGAGCGAACAGAGCAACACCACCGACGACCCGCAGCCCATGCATGGCAAGGGGCTGGGTGCGGTGTGGTTTGACCACAACCTGGACGGGTGCCCGGACGTCTACATCGCCAGCGACCAGACGCCGGCGAGCCTTCTTCTCAATGACTGCAACGGCCGCTTCGAGAACATCGCCGCCGACGCCCACGTCAACGACAACTACTCCGGCATGGGCACAATTGCCGGTGACACCACGGGCGATGGGCGGTACGACCTGTACAAGACCCACTACCAGGGCGAGCCCAACACCTACTATGTGTGGGACGACGACGGCATCTACGATCCCTACACCCATTACGGGGACCTTGGCCGCGACTTGGACTTTGTCGGGTGGGGCACGGGCTTCTTTGACTTCGACAACGACGGCCACCTGGACGTGTACGTCGCCAACGGCCACACGGAGCACCTGGAAGACTGGTACGGCTTGACCATCAACGGCTGGCAACAGAACCTCATTTGGCTCAACGACGGGGACGGCAACTTCACGGATGTGAGCAACCAGACCGGCCCTGGGTGGCTAATCCAGGCCCCGACCAGGGGCTCCGCGGTAGCCGACTTCGACCTTGACGGCGATCTCGATGTGGCGTTCAACAACAACGGTAACGGCACGGGCCACCTGCTGGAGGCAACCAATGTTACCCACGCGGGCAACTGGTTGAGCATTGACCTGCGCCAGCCGGGCGCCAACTGGCAGGCTGCTGGAGCGCGCCTTGAGGCCACGCTGCCCAACGGCCATACGATGACCCGTCACGTGATGCTGGGTTCGGGCTACCTCAGCCAGGACCAGCGGGCGCTCCACCTTGGATTGGGCGACCAAGTGGCCGTGGATGTCCTGGTGCGCTGGCCAAACGGGGACACCGACGAGTTCCTTGCTTTGGCCGCCAACCAGTTCCTTCGCCTGGAGAAAGGCGGCGTCGTGGTTGAGGACACCCTGGCGCCGCTGACCGAGTTGGTTCAAAGCGGCCCCGAGGGCCTGGACGGCTGGTACGTGGGCCCTGCCACCCTTAGCCTGTCGGCCTCCGACAGCAGCCGTGGCGTCGCTTCTGGCGTGGCCGAGACGCGCTGGCGCCTGGACGGCGACTGGATGGATTATCAGGGTGCCGCGACCCTGGGTGAAGGCATCACGCAAGTCGAGTACACCAGTCTTGACGGTGCCGGCAACCAGGAGCGACTCCGCCGCACCACGATCTCCGTGGATCCGACCCCCCCGACCACCACGGCAACCGTTGAAGGAACCCTCGGCGACAGTGGTTGGTACACCGACGCTGTCCACGTGGCGCTAACGGCCAGCGATGCCACAAGCGGCGTGAGCAGCACCCAGTACCGCCTTGCAGGGGACTGGGTCGACTACCAAGGCGCGATTACGCTGGAAGACGGAACACACGTCCTCCAATGGCGCAGCCGCGACGTTGCCGGCAACTGGGAGCCAACCCAGACGACCACGATCCGCGTCGACACCCAAGCCCCCGAGACCGACATCCTGGCTCAGGGACCCTCGGGCCACGAGTCGTGGTTCGTTGGTGCCACCCAGGCAGATGCCGCCGCGACGGACGACGTTTCCGGCCCGCGCGCCACATGGAGCCGAATCGACGATGGCCCATGGCGCGAGCACGCCGGTCCGGTGGTGCTTGGTGAGGGTCGCCACACCGTCGAGGCGTACAGTGTCGACCGAGCGGGAAACACCGAGCCCGTGAGATCCATGGAGATCGCAGTGGACCCCACGCCTCCTGAAACGGTGGCCACCGTGGAGGGACAGTTGGGCCACGGCGGCTGGTACACAGGCCCCGCCACCATCACCTTGGCTGGCTCCGATGCCACCAGTGGCGTCCGCGAAACCAGGTACTCCACTGGTGACGACTGGAACGTTTACGCTCAACCGGTGGTTCTCGACGACGGCGTTCACGATGTCTCCTTCTTCAGCCGCGATGGCGCCGGCAATGTGGAGGCCGCCAACAGCCTCCAAGTCAAGGTGGATACGGTGGCACCGGCAAGCACCCTGGAGATCGCTGGCGAGCGCGGCACTGGTGGCTGGTGGATCAGCGAGGTGGACCTCGAAGTTGTGGCCACCGATGCCACCGCCGGCGTGGCCAACCGTGAACTACGCATCGACGGCCGAAGTGTTGCAGGTGCGGCGGCCAACGCGCTGCCCGACGGACGCTATCTGGTCCATTACCGCAGCATCGATGCGGCAGGCAACCTGGAGTCACTGCATGAGAGGCAAATCGACGTGGACACGATCGCGCCCAGCTTAATCATCGAGGTGACGGGTACACCCGGCGAAGGTGGGTGGCTGGTTTCCAATGCCACCGTTGCGGCCACCGCCAGCGACACCAATTCCGGCGTGGCCCGCATCGAGTACAACTTGGGAAGTGGGTGGCAGACGTACACCGCTCCCCTGACGCTGACGGAAGGGGTTCATGAACTGTCGGTCCGCGCCGTGGACTTGGCAGGAAATGCGGCCCCCACCCAGCACCAGGTGGTTCGCGTCGACACAACGCTCCCCGAGATTGCCATTGCCATCGATGGCATGTACCTGTGGCGTGGCGAAGAACTGGACGTGGTAACGGACACCGTCTTCACGTTGTCCTCCGGGTACGACTTGAGTGGCGTCGCCTGGACTGAGTATTCCCTCAACGGCGGCCCCTGGCTGGCCACTGGCCAGTTCACCCTGGACGGCCCCGACGGCACCCACCACATCGCCTACCGGGCCCGCGACCTCGCCGGCAACCACGGCGACGCCGGCGGGTTGGTGGTGCACGTACACGACACCACGCCGCCCACGCTTCGCCTCATCCACCCGCAAAGCGACAACATCTACCTGGGCCGTGACCACTTGCGCACGCACCTTGGGGTACCGGCGGTCGTGGGAGGCTGTGTGCCCGTGCGTGCTCTCACCCATGAACACGTCAGTGGGACCCGATTCCTGGCGATTCGCATCGATGGCGTGGAAGTTGCCTCTTGGCACTGGGACGACTGGTCGCCTGCTGGCGTCAACCGGGTCTGGACCTGGAATACGCTCCAGTGGATGCCGGGCCCGCACACGGTCGAGGTGGAAGCAGTGGATCACATGGGCAACGTGGCGTTGCACCAGCGAAACGTGTGGACGCTGGGAGCACCGTCGGACTTGCCCTGGTGTTCGTTGCGCGACTAACGCAGCGGCGCCCGAGCGGCCTCGGTGGCTCTATGGCTTGATGCCGGCCAACGCAGCCTTGGCTGCGGCCACGGAGGCCGCCGCCGCTCCGCCCGTGCCCGCCAGAACGGCGGCAGCGCCGACGCCACCCATCAGCGTGGTCAGGGGGTTGCCCTTGACCACGATGAGCACGTCTCCAGTACACTTCTCGCCGCTCGCCAGGTTGACGGTGCCCACCAACTTGTACACGCCCACGCCCAGCCAAGCATAGTCGGTTACGTTGGCAACGCCGCTGGCGGTCATGGTGTCCGAATCGCTGGAAGCTTGATCAACCAGGACCTTGGCGCCACCATAGTACAGGTTGACGCTCCACGAGCGGGGCGGCGAACTCGCTGTAAACGAATAGTCGACCGTTCCGTTTTGTGGGACGGTGATCCGCTCGGAGCCAATCGCTTGGCCGTTGATCATGCCCGTGCACGGCCCGGTTACCTTGGCTTCGGCGGGGGCCGCCATCAGCGCAGCCAAGAGCAGCAGCCCGGCTGCCCACCACGTGGCGCGGTTCATGCCTCCACCCCCGGCTCCCGAGCCATCATGATGTTCAGAATCAGGGTCGGCAGGGCGAAGCCGAGCACAACGGCACCTCCGATGGCGCAAGCAATCAGGAGTCCAGGCGTCAGGGGCGCCACGGCGTACTGTTGAAGCAGGATGGCCAACCCTGTCCCTGCAATCAAGCCCAAGATGGCCGGCAAGGGTCGAATGAGAATCCGTTTGGGCGCCGAGGCAGCTTGCTCGTCCATGCCGGATCAATTGTGCCAGCCATTTCAACGATTGGTTTGCCGCAATGGCCCATCGTGGCAACCTTCACGGGCTCTCGACAGGGAGGCTGCTGGGGCCGGCAGGGCGGGCGTCGCGCCAGATCGTGTAGGCGTCAAAGGCCGCCCAAATGAAGCCGGCGATTCCAGGGATCACCAGTGGCCAGGAGCCGAAAAGAACCAGGACGAGCTGGGCCACGCCGTGGCCCAAGAGCGGCGTGTGGGGGTTGCGCCACCCCGCCACGACGGCGCCGGCACCCGGCAGAGGGATGAGGTTGAGCACGGTGCAGGCGACGCGCCAACGGTTGGAGAGCAGCAACGTGCGGCGGGGCAACGCGCCGCGAGGGCCGCCGGGTCAAAAGGCGTTACCGGGTTCGCGTGCACCGGCGCGACGGCTCCTCACCCCTACGCTCCGGCTACGAGCAGGAAGAAGCCCTGGGTTGCGCGGCCTGCCTGGGCGGCGGCGTGCACTTCGATGGCCAGGGTCTTGCCGCCGTGTTGGACCGTGATCTTCTGAGCCGGCGCAGCCGTCTCGCCAGTTACCTTCGCAATAGCATCATTGAGAGCCGGCACGTCGAGAGCCGGCACAAGAACTTGCAGCTTCTTGCCGATCACCTGCGCAGCCGACAAGAGAAACTGCTGGGCCGCGCGTTGGCTCCACAGCGCGACGACGCCATCGTTATCGCACCCGATGACGGCCCTGGGCCAGGCTTCCACCAGGGATTCCAGGAAGACGCCCATGCGATCCGCCTCATCGGCCAGGTTTCGCACCTCGTCATTGAGGGTGCTGAGCTCTTCGTTGGTGCTCTGGAGCTCCTCGTTGACCGTCTCCAGCTCCTCGTTGCGGCTTTCAAGCTCCTCGTTGGTGCTTTGCTGCTCCTCCGAGATGCTTTGCAGTTCCTCGTTGAGTGTTTCCAGCTCTTCGTTGGTCGCGATCAAAGCCTCATTGGCCCCCGCCCATTCAGGATGCGCGTGCCGCTGTCGAGGGCGTTTGGGGGTCGCTGTTTGGGAAAAGGTGGCGCCTTCGGGAGGACAAAACGGCGGCGCCGCTTAACGCCAGCACTAATGTTAACATGTTCAAACCGCGAAGCCCGGGCGCAACCCGGGGCCCGTGATTGAACCACCATGTACGGCTGCGTTATCTCCAGGCCCCTGTCGGCTGGCCCCGATGCGCTGCGAGGCGCCCGCCAGGCAAAGGGCTTGCCGGATTGCCATCCCCCTCTGACGAGTACGGGGTTACCCTGCGCTGGCTGAGCTATTGCGGGGGCAGTCCGGGTTGCGGCTGCAAGCCCTTGAAGCTGGCCTTGATGCCCAAGGCGGCAAGGGGTTCCCTGGCCAGGTCGCGCAGGTCCGACTCTGTCAATGCCTTGGCGTGGCTGAGGTCTACGTGGTCGTCCCGACCGACCACGACGTGGGTCAGGTCCTCGGGTTCACCGGTCGTGGGGCTGGCGGCGTCGATGGAAAACGAGCACGACGGGAGGTCCACGCTGAACTCCCAGTTGCCCACCTTGAACGGGTACCCGGTGGGTCCAAAGGCGGCCCGGGACCAATAGAACGGTTGCGCCTCCTGCAGCGCCTCGTCCAACAGGGCCGCAGGGCGGCCAGTGGCAAGTATGGCAGCCGTGACGGGAGCCGACACCTCCGGAGCCCAGTTTTCTTCGGTCTGCGTTCCCGGACCGGCCCAGTGCTCGGCCAAGGCTTCCAGGTCTGCGCGCAGGTGCTCGGCGCGCGTTTCGCCGTACACCAGAACCTTCACCCGGGTTTCTTCGTCGCCAGGCGTCAGCTCCCAAAGGGGTGCTGCCTGGCCGCCCAGCCAAGCGACGCCCCGTAGTGCCACGGGGCCGCCCAGCGGCTGCAGGATGCTGTGGTTCAACGGGATCCCCTGGGTGGGGGTTTCGACGCCGTTGGTTTGTTCCGGGTTGGCGGCGCACGCATCGAACAAGCCGGGCTCAACCCAGTGGTAACCTGTGTAGGAATCGATGGACAGGTACCATAGTCCCCCGCCCGCCAGTGCAGCCAAGGCTACTGCGACCAACCAACCGCGCATGGGCGGCCCAAGCCGCTGCCCCCTGAAGTAGCCGTGGGTGCATCCATTCTGATCGAGCCTGCCGGTCTGCGCGTTACCAGCTGACGAGCGCGATGCGAAGGGGGCCTCCCGGCCCGGCCCCTGGTGTGCCCTTGCCCGCCGTTTTGCTTATCAGGGCCACCCCTGTCGGCGCCCCATGGACCTTTACGAATACCAGGGTCGCGACCTGTACGAGCGCTTTGGCATCCCCTGCGCCAAGGGCTTCGTCGTGGAGTCGATGGACGAACTCGATGGCCACCTCTCAACGGTGTCGTTCCCCGTGGTCGTCAAGGCCCAAGTGCTCGTGGGCGGCCGCGGCAAGGCAGGCGGCGTCAAGTTTGCCCACAACGAGGACGAACTCAGGCAGCATGTCGAAGCGATCCTTGGCATGGACATCAAGGGCCACATCGCCAGCAAGGTCATGGTGGCCCAGATGCTCGACTTCGCCGACGAGTACTACTGCTCCTTCCTGATCGACCGCAACGCCCGCGGCTACATGATGATCTTCAGCCAGGACGGCGGAATGGACATCGAGTCCGTCCCCGAAGCCCGCCTGGCCAAGATCCCCATCAGTCCCCTCGAAGGCTTTACGGACGCCCACGCCGACGCGGCCTTTGCCAAGACCACGTTCGACGACGCCACCAAGGCCGGCGTTCGCGACATCATGGCCAAGCTGTACAAGATGTTCACCGAAATGGACGC
>JBFJVP010000161.1:0-6816 GCA_041624075.1 Thermoplasmatota archaeon
GATTTGAAGGCGATCACGATGCTGGCAACCAGTCGGGTCGCCCCGCGCCGGCCGGCCAGTGCGGTCTTGGAGATCCAGGTGGACCCCGATGCCAAGGCGGCGCAGGTGCCAGGCCGGGATCCTGGTTTTTCGCGGGACTAGCTGCCAGCCATTTGGCCGTGGGCGGCATGGGTCGGGTGGCGCCCTTTCACTCAACCCCGGCAACGGGCTCAAACCCCGTGCCTGGCGTTGAGGCCCCATGGCCCGAACCGCCTTCGTCGACGACACCATCCATCCTTTGCTGTCCAAGGCGCGGCCCCCGGCTCAACTGCACATCGACGCGCTGGAAGCCGGAGCGGGCCGAACCGAGTATGGGGCCACGCAGGTGCAGGAGGTTGAGGCCCAAACCGCGCTAACCGATTTCACGCAGGGCGGCCACACCACGGGCGAAGCCTGGAGCCTCAACCCCTACGCAGGTTGCCAACACCAGTGCACCTACTGCTACGTACCCGACACGATGCACGCCGAGCGATGGCGCTGGGGAAGCTACGTCGTGGCGAAGACCAACCTGCCGACGGTGCTGGCCCGCGAGTTGCGACGCAAGGCCCGCCTGTGGGTTTACCTCTCCACGGCCACAGACCCGTACCAGCCAGTCGAACAGGAGCGCCGAATCACCAGGACGTGCCTGGAAGTCCTCGCGCGGCGCGACTGGCCCGTTGACATCCTGACCCGGGGGCCCCTTGTGACGCGCGACATCGACATCCTGCGGCGCTTCAGTGAAGCCTGCATCGGCCTGTCGGTTCCCACCCTCGACGACGACTTGCGCCGCCTCATCGAACCGGCCGCACCACCGATTGCGGCGCGGCTGGCGGCCCTGCGCCGGCTGGCCGACGCGGGGCTCACCGTGTACGCCAACTATTGCCCCGCGTACCCCTTCACGGGGGCGACCACGCCCGGTGATCTGGTTCAAGCCTTCCAAGACGCGGGCGCCCAATGGGTCAACACCAGCCCTTGGCGGTACCTGCCATCCATTCTCCCGGCACTCCAGGCCCGACTGGCCGGCACGCCGTACAACGACCTCCTGCCGTTCATTGCCGACCCTTTGCGACAGCAGCGCCGGCATCGAACACTCAAGGTGGCCTTCGAACGGGCGGGGCTGCCGCTTCACACTGGCTTCTTCAATCCTCCTGGGCGCGCGGGTCACGGCGATGGCGGTGGCCGCGACCGCGACACGTGGGCGTCAACGCTCAAGTAGCCGCAGGCATCCGGCCCATCATGCGTGCCTTGTGGATGCTGCTAGCAATCGGCGCAATCGCCGGATGCCTCGATTCTGGCGCCGATTCTGGCGAAACCGACTCCCTGACCCCGCCTGTCGAAGCGACCGTGGACGAACCGTTCGAGTGGCACGGCCACGTTGGCAGCATGGCTGCCGTGTGCCCCGCGGGCATCACGTGTGCGGGCAACGGAGTCGTGCTGCAGGCTGCCTGGGACTCGGCGCAAGAACTCACCAACATCTCCGCTCTCAACATCGAGATGAGCTGGCAGGGAGACGCCGTCAAGGACGAACTTGCCTTTGGCCTGGCCACCGCTTGCGATGGCGGCTGCGATTTCGTGGACTACCAGGCGGGGACTTCGCCGCTGACGCTCAACCTCAGTGACCTAGACCCCACGGCCAAGTACCTCCTCGTTGCGTGGCACCCAGGCGAATCTGCGCCGGCCGGATACGTTCAGTACGGCCTGGAGAAGGACTTCCACATCCAGGGCACCCTCACGCGCGGCTCGTAGCCCCCGGCTGCCTCGGCCGGGTGCCCGTCACCGTCGCCTGAAGACGCCTCGCAGAGTCTCGCGCACCACGCGTTGCGCCCCCAGTCGCGGCGTGCGGCGCTGCCGCGCCAACTCCACCTCCTCGAAGCCCGCCTCCAGGGCCACGCGGCGCAGCTCGCCGTCATCGGTGAAGTGGGTCACCCGTCCGTCAGCCAGGCGCCGCATGCCCGGCTGGCCCTCCACCTCGCTGCCTTGACTCGCCCGCAAGTCGTCGGGCGTCAGGCGCTCCACCACCCAGTGGCCACCGGGCTGTAGCACCCGAAACGCCTCCGCCGCCGCGCGCCGCCGGCCCTCGACGCCCAAGTGCCCAGTGCAGTGAATATCCAACACGGCGGAGAAAGCCCCCTCATCAAACGGCAGAAACGCGGCATCGGCCAGCACTCGGGCCTGGTGGTCCAACCGCCGCAGGGCATGCCAGGAGATGTCGAGGGCCACCACGTCCATGCCGGCAGCAACCAGCGGGCGCAGCAGCTTGCCGTTGCCGCAGCCCAACTCCAGCACCCGGCCGGTGCCCAGAACAGGAAGCAGATCGGCAACCGGGCGCTCCCCGCGCCACGGCGCCTCATGATACCGGTAGAAGCGATCCCAGGCATTGGCGCGCCGACGCACGCCTGCCCCACTGGGGGAGCCCTCATAAACGAGCCATCTGTCGGAAGCCCGTGGCCAAGCGGCGCGACAAGGGCCAGGAACGGCGCATCGCGCGCGAGCGGGTCCAGAACCTGTTCAGCATGGCCCACGATGCGAGCCAAGGGCCCGACGCAGACCTGGCCGACCGGTACGCAACCCTGGCGCGCCGGATCGCCATGCGTTACCAGATTCCCCTCACTCCATCACAAAAAACCCAGATGTGCCGCGCCTGCGGTACCTACCGTGTGCCCGGCCGCAATGCACGCGTTCGGCTGCAACGCGGCCGCATCGTTACAACGTGCCTCTCCTGCGACACCGTTCGCCGCCGACCACTGGCACCCCGAGCCTGATCCCCATGACCCTGACTCCCGCCGAAATCCGGCAAAAGCGCGCCGACGCGCAGAAACTCGCCGTCACCGTCCACATTGGCAAAGCCGGCATCACCGACACCGTTGTTGCTGAACTGCAAGCTCAACTCGAAAATCGCAAGCTCGTCAAAGTACGCCTGCTGCCCAGCGCCAGCGGCGACGCCAGCGAAGACGAGCAAGCGGCTGCTCTTGCCACGGCAACCCGATCCATTTTGATCGACCGGCGCGGGCACACGGCAGTCTTCTGGCATAGGTAGGAGGTGCGCTGGCAGGGGTCATCCGGAAACCGGATGTGGTCGGCCCCCCGCCAGAGCCTACGGTTTCGCCCATGATGCGCAAGCGAAACCGTCCACCTTGCAGCCGGCCAAAAGGTACCGGCTTGACCCAGGGGATTCAGATCAATTAAATGAACGTTGCCGTCGAAGCCGCAATATCTTCGCATGATGGCTCCATGCTGGGGTGGCTTGTTGGCCCCATCTGGAATCAATCGATCGCAACAGGCGCCTGCGCGGCCATACCATCGCTCAGTTCAGTCCCACACCAGCATCCAATGGGCGGCCATGGCCGGCCAACGGCTACAGGCCGCCGGTGCTGACTCAAGCTCGCCGACACCAAGCCCGGCCACCCACAACCTCAAATACCCACACCGATAGCCCGGCCTTGCAGCTCCAAGTGGAGTGTCCGGATCCCTGGGCCTTTGCCCACGCGGTTTCGCAGCGAGTCCCTTCGGGGTGGTCGCTGACACTTGCAGGTTCTCCTGCCGGTGGCCTTCGGGCGAGACGGTGCCAAAACCAGGATCCAGCGCTTTGCTGGTGCAATTAATTCCCAGGGAGACCTTGGAATGACTACCGTCTATGACGTTCCCGCCGCAGCCCTCATCGAGGAAGCTGCAAAGCGCCTGAAAGACAACGAGGCCCTCCAGCCACCGGCATGGGCAGCCTACGTGAAGACCGGCACCCACCGCGAGAAGCCTCCGGTGGAGGACGAGTGGTGGCACGTTCGTGTCGCCGCCATCCTGCGCAAGGTCTACGCGGACGGCCCCATCGGTACGGAGCGCCTGCGCGCCCACTTCGGTGGCTACCGTGACCGCGGAAGCAAGCCCAACAAGGCTGTGCGCGGTTCCGGCAGTATTGTCCGCAAGGCCCTACAGCAACTGGAGGCCGCGGGCTTCGTACAGAACATCCAGGCCCAGGGTCGCGTCGTGACGCCCCAGGGTCGCAGCCTGCTTGACAACGCCGCCCACACGGTGCGCCAAGACCTCCAGGCTACTCTACCTGCTCTCACCAAGTACTAGGAGGTTAGCCATGGACGAACTGGAACGCATCCGGCAACGCAAGCTGCGGGAGCTCCAGGAACGCCAGGCCGCCGCCCGGTCCAATACGCCCGATCCCTCCGACGCCGACATGGCCGAGGAGGCTGCCCGTCAGGACGCGGCCATTGAGTCGTTTCTGCAGCAGGTCCTGGAGCCCGAGGCGCGCGAGCGCCTCACGCGCATCCGGATGAGTCGCCCCGACTTCGCCAACAAGGTCATCCAGCAACTGGCTGCCCTGGCGCAGGCGGGGCGACTCCCCGGTCGCCTCACGGACGAACAATTCCGGCAAATCCTGGCGCAACTAACGCCCCAGGACCGGGATATGAAGATCACTCGACGATGAACCCCCCAGGGGGGACCCGATCATGGCCAGCAAGAAGCCCGTTGCCAAGAAACTCCGCCTGCTCCGCGCCAACAAGAGCAACCGAAGGGTGCCGGCGTGGATTGTAATCCGCACCAGCCGCCGGTTTTCGCGCCACCCCAAGCAGCGCAACTGGCGCCGGAACCGCCTGAAGATGTAGGAGGATCCCCATGGCTGACAACACTGAATTGGAACGCATCTACACGATCCCCCTGCGACACGCCAAGATGGGGACTCGCTCGAAGCGGGCAGACCGCGCCGTCAAGGACGTGCGCGCTTTCCTGACCCGCCACATGAAGAGCGACAGCATCTGGCTGGACAGCGAAGTCAACGAGGCCATCTGGTCCCGGGGGAAATACAACATTCGCTCGCGCATCCGCGTGCGCGCCACCCGCTTTGCCGATGGCGTGGTCGAAGTGACCCTGCCGGACGCTGAGGCGACTGGCTCCATTCGCGCTGCCATCGCCGAGAAGTTGGAGAAGGCCGCCGAGGCTCCCGTCCTGGCTCCGTCCATGGAGGAGGAAGAGTCTGAGGAGGCTCGCCGCTCCGTCACCGCCATCGCCGGCATCGGTGCTGCTACGGCTGAGAAGCTGGAGAAGGCCGAGATCGAGACCGTCGGAGACCTTGCCAACGCGGACGTGGCCGAAGTGGCCAAGGCCGTCGGCAAGTCCAACGAGGTTGTGCGCGGCTGGATTGACGCTGCCAAGGAAATGGTCGCTGTCTCGGAGGAACCCGAGGCGGAGGCCACCGAGGATGCGGAAGCCGAGTCTGAGACTGCCGAGGCTTCCGAGGCAGCTGCCGACGAGCCGAAGGACGACTCCGAGGAGTAAGAGCCGGCTTGACGCGGACTGTGGCTGGTGGCCCGGTGTTTCGGCGCCTGGACCCCTTCGGGAATCCCAATGTGGGCGTCTACGTCCGGGCTACCAGCAGGCATCTCTTCCTTCCCCCCGGCCTGACGGATCAGAACCGGGCCGACTTGGAGGCAGCGCTGGGCTTGGAGCCCATTGAGGTCACCATCGGCGGCAGCCCCTTGGTGGGTTCCCTGGTGGCGGCCAACTGCCATGGAGCTGTCATCGCGGACTTTGCAACTGACGATGAGGTTGCCCACTTTGAGGCAGCTGGACTGCGTGTGATGCGCCTTGATGAGGCGCGCCTGAACGCGGCCGGAAACAACATCCTGTGCAACGACCTAGGGGCCATCGTGCACCCGGATCTGCCAACGGCGACGGTGCGCAGGATCGAGGAGACCCTCAACGTCGAGGCGACGCGGTGCGCGATCGCATCGGTTCCCACCGCCGGCACTGCTGGCATTGCCACTTCGCGTGGCGCTCTTATTCATCCCATGGCCACGGATGACGAACTGGCGTTCGTCAAGAAGTGGCTTCACGTGCCAGCGCGCATTGGGACCGTGAACCACGGTCACGGGCTCGTGGGCGCCGGCCTCGCGGCCAACCAGCACGGCGTCGCATGCGGCAGCCGTACTACCGGCATCGAATTGGGCCGGATCGAAGAAGCACTAGGATTTTTGGAGTGATCACATGAGCAAGCGAGCCTTCAAGGTCGAGGGGGACTTCCAGATGGGTCGTCTCCGCCAGCACTTTGCCATTCAGGTCGTCGGGGACGATGAAGAAATGGCGCGCGAGTACGCCTATGCCAACATGGGCAGCCGCCACGGCGTTAAGCGCCGGGAAATCGAGTTGACGACCGTGACGCCCCTTGAGGGCGACGACATCGACCCGATTACCCTGAAGCGGTTGGAGTAGGCGTGTCTGGCGACGAACAAGCCTACGCTCGCGTGGAGCAGATCCAGCGCGAATTGCAGCAACTCGATCGCCAATCCGGCGTGTTGGAGCAGCGCATCATGGAGCTGCACCAGGCTCGCGGGACGCTTGAAAGCATGAAGGCGGCCGGGGGCGCCAGCTTGGAGACCCTGGTGCCTGTGGGCGGCGGCATCCATGTGCGTGCCGTGGTTCAATCCGGCGACTCGGTGCTCGCCCCGTTGGGTGGCGACTACGCGACGGAGTCCTCTGTTGAGGTTGCTCTTGAGCGGCTTGCCGATGAGGTGGAGTCGACGACGGCCGTGCTCCAGCAGGTCAACGAGCGGGCGGAGCAATTGGCCCAGATGGCCAACTCCATGGTTCAACAGTTGTCGGAATCCGAGTAGACTGCGGCCTTCGGCCGCCACGGGCCCGCGTAGGGTTCATGGGGGTCCCTGGCTGTGCTGCCTCGGCGCCGCGGCTGGCAACCGTCACTCGTCGCATCGCTCCTCCTTCCTCTGCCACCCGCGTTTGGCACCAAGGCGCTTGCGCGCCTCGGCGCCGCGGCTGGCAACCGTCACTCGTCGC
>JBFJVP010000162.1:0-6807 GCA_041624075.1 Thermoplasmatota archaeon
CAGCCGGCGGCGTTCCCCAGATCTTGGTCTTCAAGTCCGGCCGGGCTGCCAGCGCCGCCTCCAGGGGCAAGGCCAAGTTGATGGCGGTCTGGCCGCCGAACTGCACCAGGACCCCGTCGGGTCGCTCGCGCTCAATGACGTGCATCACGTCCTCCAGCGTCAGTGGATCGAAGTACAACCGGTCGCTCGTGTCGAAGTCCGTCGACACCGTTTCCGGGTTGTTGTTGAGGATGATGGCGGCGATGCCCTCCTCCCGCAACGCCCACACGGCGTGGACCGAACAGTAGTCGAATTCGATGCCCTGTCCAATGCGGATGGGGCCCGAACCCAGCACCAGGCACCGCTTGCGCCGCTCTGCAACCGGCTTGTCGCTGGGCAGCGCCGCCTCCGCGTCAACCGGGTCATAGGTACTGTAGTAGTACGGCGTCTCGGCCTCGAACTCAGCGGCGCACGTGTCGACCATCTTGAAGTCCGGCAGGACGCCGGCTTCGTGGCGCAGGTCGCGCACCTTGTCCTCACTCCAGCCCCACAAACGCGCCACATGCGGGTCGCCAAAGCCCAATCGCTTGGCGCGAGCCAGCAAGCCCACATCGCCGGGCGCCGCTCGCAGATCGCGCTCCATACCCAGGATGTTGACGAACTTGTGCAAGAAGAACGGGTCGTAGCCAGACAATTGGCGCACCCGCTCGACGCTCCACTGGCCAGAGGGATC
This sequence comes from Thermoplasmatota archaeon, assembly GCA_041624075.1. Taxonomy (GTDB): domain Archaea; phylum Thermoplasmatota; class E2; order JACPAO01; family JAHFTW01; genus JBFJVP01. Next base: position 713 of record JBFJVP010000162.1, read on the forward strand.
CTCCATGCCACGCCGTAGCGCCTCAGCCACCGCGAACAAGCGCTGATGCGTGGCAATCTCCAGCCGCTCCACGAGTTGCTTGTCCGACCACTCCACGGGAGGGTCAAGGCTGTCGGCATCGACCTCAAGGCTGCGAACCGCCTTGAGCAGGCTCTCCTCGATGTTGCGGCCGATGGCCATCACCTCGCCCGTCGACTTCATCTGGGTGCCGATGCGGGGGTTGACCGTGCGGAACTTGTCAAACGGCCAGCGGGGAATCTTCGTGACAACATAATCCAGGGTCGGCTCGAACGCCGCCTTGGTCTTGCCCGTCACCGCGTTGGGAATCTCATCCAGCATCATCCCGAGCGCGATCTTGGTCGCCACGCGGGCAATGGGGTAGCCCGTCGCCTTGCTGGCCAGAGCCGACGAGCGGCTCACGCGGGGGTTGACCTCGATGACCCGGTACTCGCCCGTGTCCTGGTTGAAGGCGAACTGAACGTTGCAGCCGCCCTCGATCTTCAAGGCACGGATGCAACGCAAACTGGACGCACGGAGCATCTGGTGATCCCGATCCGACAGCGTCTGACTGGGAGCCACAACGATCGACTCACCCGTGTGTACCCCCATCGGGTCCAGGTTCTCCATGTTGCAGATGGTGATGCAGTTGTCCGACGAATCCCGCACCACCTCATACTCAAATTCCCTCCAGCCCAGCAGACTCTCCTCGATCAAGACCTGCTTGATGCGCGAATACGCCAGGCCCTTGGCAACCAAGTCATCCAGATCCGACTCGTCATAAGCCACACCGCCACCCAAGCCGCCCAACGTGTACGCCGGGCGAATGAGTACAGGGAAGCGGCCGATGTCCTCCTTCACGATGCGGTGGGCATCCGCCAACGACGAGGCGACGGCGGCCTTGGGCACCGGCTCCCCGATGCGCTCCATGACCTTCTTGAACAGATCCCGGTCCTCGGCGTCAGCGATCGCCTGCAGCGGCGTGCCCAGGAGCTTCACGCCATACCGTTCCAGGATACCCTTCTCAGCCAACTCGGAAACCAGGTTCAGGGCCGTCTGGCCACCCATGCCCGCAAGCACCCCATCGGGCCGCTCGTGGGCAATGACCTGCTCCAGGCTCTCCGCCGTCAGCGGCTCAACGTAGACCGACTCCGCCATGTCCACGTCAGTCTGGATGGTTGCCGGATTGGAGTTGACGAGGACCACCTGGTAGCCCTCCTCCCGTGCCGCCTGGCACGCCTGGCTGCCACTGAAATCAAACTCCGCAGCCTGCCCAATCTGAATCGGGCCACTGCCAATGATCAGGATCTTCTGAACGTCGGTGCGCTTTGGCAACTTGCTGCCTCCCCTGGCCGTCGCGGGCGGCGAGCCGCCCGGCGCTTCCGACCTGGCCGGCCAAGGAGGGGGGTGTTTAAAGGGTGGGGATGGGCTTGTCGAAGGGCCCCCGGCCCTCGTGCCTTGGTAGCTACGCCTCACTGTGGCGCCATGGTCGCCACGGCAAAGCCGTCACCGTGGCCCCAGGCAATGGCGACGGAGCCGCCGGCCATGACTGCCATGGCTGGCGGCCGCAACTTGCCGGCAGGGTCAAACAGCAATCCGGGGGGCACGTTGTTCTCGTCAAGGAGTTCCCTCGCCACTTCGACGCCTCGTGCCGGGTCCCAGGCAACATACCACAACTGGGCTTCGGCTACCATTGCGGGATCTGGTTCCGTCTGCGGGTACGGAGTAAAGGCGATGTGGAAGATTCCGCTTGCGTCCATGACGACTGAGTGAATGTTTACCCCGGCTTCAGGGCCTGCAAGGGCCGACTCGTGGAGCGGAGCGTAGATTTCCCAGCTGGTCCAATTGTGTGAAGATCGCGCAAACCAGAAGTCATAGCCCTCGCCCAGTTCGGTTGCCACGCTACAGCTTGTGCCCATGAGTCCGACGGACCCGTCGGGTGCCACGTTGCCCTGCATTTCTCTACAGCCAACCGCGTCGATCGAGGTCACGTTGGAGAAGCCCGCCGGGTTACCTTCGAGGAAGTAGAAAGCGTCCCCCCAACCGCCGCTTGATAGGCGCATGCAAGCCAGTCCGAGTCTGGCCCCGTGCGCAACGGCCACGGACTCCTCACAAACCCCCACGTTCGGCGGAAGTGGCAAATCCGACCATGTGCCATTGGCATCGCGCAAGAAGTGGGTGTTCACGTCGGCGCATTGCACGCGACAAGGCGATAAGAGCCAGCGGCCGCTGTCGTCTGCTGCAAAAGGCATGCGACTCGTCGTGCCACCATGGTCATCAATTGCGCTGAAGCTCGAATTCGTATCAAAGGCCGATACGATGGCCCGGGACGTGAACCGGTCGGTACCCCCTCCGGTTGAATATGTCAAAGCCAAGAGCTGACCGTCGGGATCGATGGCAAAATCTCGCAGGTACTCGCTGTTGGCCCAAACCCGATCCGAGTAGGGTACCGAGGCGCCGGCCCGAGGAGGCACTTCATGCTGGCTGACGGTGCCGCTCGACTCCTGCCAGAAAACCGTCGCTCGCGCGTAGTCTAGGACCGCCTCGGCAGATGGGATCCGGATCGCGGCTTGTGTCCCCACGTCTCCACCAACGACCCACCGGCCTGGCCAAGACGGATTCTCGATGATGCGAGCATTGAGTAGGACATTGCCAGGTGCCAGCGAGAAATAGGCTGCGCAGACGATTGTAGGGGCCGCGGCGTCAGGACAAACCGGCTCGAAGCCCGCAGGTATCGGGTCGGGCAAAGATGCAGTCGATGAAAGCGGTTCCCCGGCTGGCGCGGTACAGCCTGCGACCAAGATGACTAGGCAACCTAAGACACTGCGCATGGGCTCGACACGACCCGGTGGAAAAAAAACAAACCCCGATGAGCACACCCGCAAGCCATGATCCGGGCCTGGGCCGGTCGCGCCGCCAGGTTGCAGGCGCAGCGCGATTTACGAGGTCGAATCTTACTGCGAAGCCTCGGCGCCGCCTCTGCCACTGCGGAGCAAGTCACCCCCTCTTCCGCGGCCGTCGTGGATGGCCGCCGGGGGGCGATGAGTAGGCCCCAAACTGGCTCAGTCGAAACACCCCAGCGCCCCCCTCAGTGCTACCCTCAGGGCGTCGGGCGCGTGTTCGGGCATGACGGCCAGGTCGGTGACGGGGTTGGCGAGGGCGCGGATGGCGATGCGGCCGGTGCGGGGCGAGAAGCGCTGCATGAAGGTGTAGAAGGCGGCGGTTTCCATGTCGATGAGGGCGTCTCGGTTGCGCACCATGCTCCAGCCGGATGGGTCGCCGTAGCGGGCCTCGGCGCCGGTTGGGCTGCACCCGTAGAAGCGGTCGGTCGAAATGGCGCGCGCGGTGGTGAGGCCGCGTGCGGTCAGGGTGGGCGTGCTGGCGGCACCTTCGGGGATGCCTGCGACGTGCACGGCGATGGCTTGCTCAATGGCGTAGGGGTGGTTGGTGGGCAGGTGGCAGCCGGGTAGAGCGCCGGCGGTGCCCCACAACGCGATGCGCTCGATGCCTGGCTGGCTCGTGAGTTCCCATAGCACTGCTTCACAGGCAGCGGAGCCCCAGGGTGCGAGAAGGGTGAGTCCTTCGTCGTTGCACCAGGCGTGTACGCTTCGAAACTGGTGCCGGCGATCCGGCTTGGCGCCCTCTGCCTCTAGTGCCTGGGCCCAGTGCACGGGGTCCTCGCCGAAGCAGACCAGGACGTCGGGCCGAAGCATGTCGGCGGGCAGCATCGAGACGGGACCCAGGCTCACGCCGGGGCACCCTCCGCGTCGGCCAAGACCCTTGGCATGGGCGCCGAGACCGAGTGCGGCGGTCTGCTGCCACTCCAACAACGCTTATCGGCACGTCCCTGGCTTGTCCAGCGTTACCGGCTATGCCGGGTGAGGTGGATCATGCGAGAAGCAATCTTGGCAGTGGGCCTGGCGGCCCTGATGGTGACCGGTGTCCTGGTATGGGCACCCTGGCAGGAACCCCAATCGCAGGAACTGACGGAAGCCCAGGAACCAACGGCGCCGGGCGACGTGGAGCCAGCCCAGCCCGTGGAGGTCAGCCAGTTCGCCGACCGGTTCATCGAGCGCCCCGCCGCCATCGAGCGCGCCGGCCGCCTGGTGTACGGACCATTCTCGATCCCGCCAGGACAGGACATGAATCGACTCACGCTGGAATTGCCCGTCCACGGCGGCTTCATCACCAGCGTTGCGCCGCAGCTCTTCGACGCGGAAAGCGGCACGGTTCCCACGAACCAGCAGATGCACATCCATCACGCCCACTGGTTCGAACCCAGCACCGACCCCAACGAGGAGTACTACACGCTCAACCTCGCATGGGTCTTCGGCACCGGCGAAGAACGCACCAAGGGCACCTTCAACGACCGCAGCGCCGTGGAGCCCGATGGGCCCCAATACGGCATCTGGGTCAACGCGGGCGCGCCCCAGGCGCTCATCTACATGATCCACAACAAGGAGGCAGTTGCGCAAAACGTGTACGTGGCCCTGGACGTGAGCTTCGTGTACGGAGCCGCCGACGCCATCAAGGCAAAGGATTCCTGCGGCGCCCTCGAAGCCGGCGAAACATGCCGGGCCGGCCAGGACTTCCACGCCGTCAACGGCCGCCTCTGGGGAACCACGTTTGACGTACCCCGAGAACCCATCGACCAGGGCGGCGACGGCATCTACGTCCACCCCATCGACATTCCCGCCGACCACCCCACGCGCCGCGACACCGACCACTTGGGCCGCTTCTTCACCGCCTCCCACGACGGCCTGCTCGTGGGAGGTGCCGGCCACCTGCACCCCAATGGCCGCGAAGTCATCGTCGCCAACCTTGGCCCCGAAGGGAGCGCCTGCGAGGCGGACCTAGACGGCGACGGCTTGCCCGGCATCACGTTGTTCCGATCCCACAAGATCGAGCAAGTGCCAGACGCCTTCCCCGCCAGCGAAGAGTACCAGATGGGCGCCACCAAGCACGGCTTCCGCGCCCCCATCCGCGAAGGCGACCGCATCGCCCAATTCGCCATCTACGCCAACGACCACTACGCCAGCTACGGCGCCATGAGCTTCGCCGGCCTCTACATCGACCGCCAGCAACCCCCCGCGCCCCGTGACAGCCCCTGCTCGCTCGAGAACACCGCCCCGGTGCTCCTGGAGGGCGACCCCGTGGGCGGCTCTCCCATCGAAACCACATGGAACCGCAACTGGGACTACGAAGCCCCCCACTGCGACGTACCCGGCGCCCCCGCGTGCGAGACCGAACTAACCAACGTCGCCGATTCCATCCCGGCAGCAGCAGTCCACATCGCCAACTTCCTCTACACCCCCGGCGACCGCGCCCTGGCCGGCGACCTAGGTGCCCCCGTCCAAGTCGCCAAGGGCAACAAGCTACTCTTCATCAACGAAGATGCAGCACTCGGCATCCGCCACACCATCACGGGCTGCGCATGGCCCTGCAACGGCAAATACGTCGCCAACTACCCCCACCCCGACGGCCTCTTTGACAGCGGCAAACTCGGCAACATCGACCCCATCGACAACGGCGGCGTCATCGCAGACCCCAACAGCCCCATCGGCTACGGCATCGCCCCCGACATGATGCCCGCCTGGGAACTGGACACCACCGAACTGGACGAAGGATTATACTCCTACTTTTGCCGCATCCACCCCTGGATGCGGGGAGCAATTGAGGTCGTCTAGGCGCTCGTCGACACGAATGAGCAAGCCGCTGGCCGTGCCCCCGATGGGCACCGCCAGGACGAGTACCAGGGCGAGGCTTGTTAGGAGCCGCACTGAGGATCCGCCCACATCGTCAACGTACCGACCGCCTCAGAATCAAGCAACATTGTTTGTTTCGTATAATAGTCTATGTCTGGCCCGTGTGAGAGCAGCGACGGAGCCTCGAAAGCAGCGCGACCGTTGTCGATCATGAAGTTCTGACTGTCATGTTGCTGCTCCAACACCAACCGGCTCGACGCACTCGCATTGTGCGCCAGCCAAGTAATCTCAGAGCTCTCATCCCCGTTGATGTGGTACAATCCGCCGGCCGTCCAAACTGATTCGGGGTACCCGTTTGGCGTCCATGACAATTGTGACTCATCGCCGGCCAAC
>JBFJVP010000163.1:0-6800 GCA_041624075.1 Thermoplasmatota archaeon
ACCAACGTCAGCCTGGATCACGCCGCATACTTGGGGGACCACGTAGGTCTGATTGCCGCGGAGAAGGCAGGGATCATGAAGCCCGGCGTGCCCTGCGTTACGGGAGCAACGGGTGACGCGTTGGCGGTGCTCAAGGTGGTCAGCCATGCCGTTCAGGCACCCATGAGCATCATTGGCGAGGACTACCACCTCTTGCCAGACGTCAACGGCATGCGCCTGGCGACGCCTCGCGGTGAGGCTCAGTACGACATCGGGCCCGCCGGCGAGCACCAGCTTGAAAACGCCGCCGTCGCCGTGGCCGCCGTCGATGCCCTGCGCTCGCGGGGAGTGGACATTCCGGATCTGGCGCTGCACACCGCCTTGCGCACAACCCTGATGCCTGGGCGGTTGGAGACGGTTCGCTTGGAGGCGTCGCGCCTGGCGGGGCCGGATGCCGGGGACCACTTGGTCACGGTGCTGCTGGACGGCGCGCACAACTTGGCGGGCGCCGTGGCCCTGCGGCGGCACCTCGCCAACCTGCAACTCAGTGGCTTTCACCTGATCACCGGCTTCGCCGCCGACAAAGACTGGGAGTCCATGGTGGACCAATGGGCGCCGCTGGCAGCCCACGTCTGGGGCGTGCCCTTGCGCAATCCGCGATCCCTGCCGCCGGCTGCCCTGGGGAGGCACCTGGAGGCTGAGTTCATGCCGTTTGATGAGGCGCCAGACGCCGCCACGGCGCTACGGCATGCCGTCGCCTCTGGGGCCCGCTACATCGTCGTGGCCGGCAGCCTGTTTCTCATCGGTGAGGCCCGCGCCGCCATCACCGGGGAAGGATTGGAGGAAATCCGTGGCTCCCAGTGATTCCGCTGCGGCTCGGCGCCCGCACCGCCAGCCAATGGACTGGGTGGACCCCCTGGATGCCTACCGGGCATTGCGCTCGGCTGGCCACCAAGTGCTGCTGCTGGACGGTTTGGGCGACCACCCGGACTCCAACTTGGCAATCTTGGCCACCACGCCGCTGGTGGAGATTCGCGTGGATGGCGGCGTCGTCGAACGATGGCGAAATGGCGTCGTCCGGCACAGTCCCCTGGATCCCGGCGACTACCTGGACCATCTGCAAGCCCAGTGGTGCGGCGGACCGATGGAAGCGGGCTTCACGGCTGGCTTCGTGGGCTACTTCGGGTACGAATTCGCTTGGCACCTGGATGATCGGTTGCCCGTGCCCAAGGCGGCCGATGGGAACTTGCCCGAGGCCGTGCTGCGCTTGTGCCTCGACGCCGTGGTCTTCGATCGCAAGGCGCGCACGGCGATGGTCCACACAACCGACGTGCGTGCGCCCAGCGACGCGCCCGACCAAGTGATGAAGGGCTTGCGGCGGGCCCGCGACCGCGCCGGTGCACTGGCCCGGGCGGCCGCCACTCCCGCGCCTCCGGCAAGCACGCCTTCGGTCGGAGATCGCTGGTCCATGAGCATGGACCAGGCCACCTTTGAGGCGGGCGTCCGGCAGATCAAGAGCCACGTCGAGCAGGGAGACCTGTTTCAAGCCAACATCGCCACCCGGTTTGCGACGCCGTGCCAGGCAGACCCGGCGGTCCTGTTTGCGCGCCTGCAGCAAGCCAATCCCAGCCCGTACATGGCGCTCTTGGATTTCGGCGATCACGCCATCGTGAGTGGCAGCCCCGAGCAACTCTTCACTGTCCAGCCCGGCCCGGAGGGGCCCGTGGTGACCAGCCGCCCCATCGCTGGCACACGGCCTCGCGGCGAGGGCGCCGAGGATGAGGCATTGGAGCAGGAGCTTCTGTCGGACCCCAAGGAACGCGCTGAACACACCATGCTAGTCGACTTGGTACGCAACGACGTGGCGCGTATCTGCCAGCCCGGCACGACCCGGGTTGCGGAAGCCTACAGCGTCGAGCGGTATCGCCACGTCATGCACCTGGTGTCCTCCGTCACAGGGCACCTGCGCCCGGAAACCAACCTCCGCGACTGGCTCGTGGCACTGTTTCCCGGCGGCACCATCACGGGAGCGCCCAAGCTCCGGGCGGTGCAACGCATCAGCGAGGTGGAGCCCGCGCCAAGGGGGCCCTACACGGGCAGTGCCGGCTACCTCAGCCTGTCGGGCAGCGCGGCTTGGAACATCCTCATCCGGACACTGGTTCTGGAAGGTGGACACGCCAGCGTTTCTGCCGGCAGCGGAATCGTCGCCGACAGCGACCCCGCCCGCGAGTGGATCGAGGCGGGCAACAAGGCCCGGGCCCTGCTGGAGGCGGCCACCGGCGACACAGGCGGCGGAAGCACCACTCGGCTGGGCCAAGTCAGCCAGCACGGCCGGTGGGCGCCCCCCAAGGCGCCGCGGCAAGTGGATGCCAGGGTCCTGGTGATCGACAACGAGGACAGCTTCGTCTACAATCTCGCCGACTACGCTGCCGCCCTGGGCGCCCAGGTGCGGGTGCTGCGCAATGACGGCGACTGGCGCCGTGCCATCCGGGAATTCCAGCCAACCCACATCATCATCAGCCCAGGCCCCGGGCGCCCCGAGGACGCCGGGTGCAGCATCGACGTGGTACGCGCCATGAGTGGCCAGGTGCCCATTCTGGGCGTTTGCCTGGGTGAACAGGCCATCGCCGTCGCCTTTGGCGGGCGCGTCGTCCAGCACCAACCGGTGCACGGCAAGACCAGTCCCGTTGTCCACGAAGGTGCGGGCATCCTGGCGGCGGCACCACAACCATGGATTGCTACACGCTACCACAGCCTGACAGTGTCTCCGCATGGTTTGCCCACTGAGCTGGAAGTTACCGCGCGCCTAGAGGATGGAACCATCATGGGACTCCAGCATCGCCAACACCCAACAGTGGGTTTGCAGGTGCACCCGGAATCCCTATCAACCGACCGTGGACTGGAGATCGTCCTCGCATTCCTGGAGACCACCCGATGAGCACCAAAACCGGTTCTACAGTTGCCCCAACCCTCACCGAGCGTAGCTCCAGCGAGCAGCCGGAGGGCCTCGCTTTCGTCGGCGGCGCCGTCGTGGACCTTCGCGACGCCCAAGTGCCCCTCAACGACCGCGGCTACCTGCTGGGCGACGGCGTCTTCGAAACGTTGAGGACTTCAAACGGCCGCATTTTCCGCCTCCAGGATCACATGGAACGTTTGGGCGAAGCAGCCCAAGCCATTGGCCTGATCGATGAGGTGCTGGCCGAAGCGCGAACCGCCGTCGATGCCCTTGTGGCCACGGGTCGCCAAGCCTTCGGGGACGAACTGTACCTGCGCATCAACGTCACCGGCGGCGTGCTGGATGACCTGACCGGCGACGGTCGTGGCTATGCCATCACGGGCGTCACCAAGAAATTCAAGCCATACCCGCTGCGCTACCACAGCCTTGGCGTGCACCTGGTACTGGCCAAGCAACGCAAATTCACCGGCGACCCGCTCGCCCGCTGCAAGACCCTCAGCTTCTTGCCCCACATCGCCGCACGCCGGGAAGCCCTGCGCCTGATGGCCCACGACGCTGTCATGCTCAATGAACACGGCCGCGTCGCCGAAGCCACCACCAGCAACCTGTTCGTACGCCAAGGCGAAACCGTGTTCGCACCCGGGCCCGAGGAGGGCGCCCGCGCCGGCGTTACCCGCGCTGCCGTGCTGGAACTGCTGGCCGAGGGCGACTTCGAAATCGTTGACGAATTGGAGCCCACCCAGTTGGCCAAGGCTGACGAGGCCTGGCTGACCAACACTGTCGGCGGCGTGCTGCCCATCACGCGGTACCAGGACAAGCCCCTTGGCTCAGGCCAAAAAGGCGACCTGACAACGCAGCTTAGCCACAGCCTGGAAGACATGATTCGGAGCGGCCGCGACCGCGTCAACGGTGACTGAATGCTCGATCTGATGCTTCTGCTCGTCGTGGTGCTGGGCTCGACATCCCTCGCGCTGCTGGCACTCACCGGGCTGCTGCTGGCTCCCGGAGCCGCCATGCGCGCAGGACTTGCAGCCCTGGCGCCATGACGCATACGTTGCCCTTGGCCAACCAGCGCAGCCTCGTGCTCCATCGACCCCTGGTCATGGGAATCCTCAACGTGACGCCTGACTCCTTCAGCGACGGTGGCCGATACACCTCCCCCGCTGCTGCCCTGGCGCGGGCCTTGGATATGCTTGACGAAGGTGCCGACATTCTGGATATCGGTGGCGAGTCCACGCGTCCTGGTGCTGCCCGCGTCCCAGCCGACGTGGAGATTCAGCGCGTCGTGCCGGCAGTCTCCGCCATTCGACAATCCAGGCCCCAGGCGATCATCAGCGTCGACACCTCCAAGGCCGCCGTGGCCCAAGCCGCGCTGGATGCTGGCGCCGACTTCATCAACGATGTCACGGCCTTGCAGGACCCAGAGATGGCGCATGTGATCCGCGAGGCCGGGTGCGCTGTCGTGCTCATGCGAAACCGTGACACGGGCTCCGATGTGGTTCCCCAAACAATCCGGCAACTGACGGATCTCCGGGACAACGCAATGGCCGCCGGTATCCCGGAGGATGCAATCCTCCTCGACCCCGGCCTAGGCTTCGGTGAGCTGCCTGGCGCCGACGCCGGTGCCAACCTGGAGCTCGTCAAGGCGCTACCCCGACTGGCCGAACTGGGATCGCCGCTTCTGGTGGGTGCCAGTCGTAAGCGGTTCATCGGCGCCGTGACCGGCGAGGCGGACGCAGAGCGACGACTCGGCGGATCGCTTGCCGTGGCGGTTGCATCCGTCATGGCTGGCGCAGACATCGTGCGAGTCCACGATGTGCGAGACACGGTCCAAGCGGTCCGTGTCGCCGCGGCACTGCGCTAATCAGTGCTCGTGGCCGCCGTGGTCGTGGTCACCATGGTCGTGGCCACCGGCCGGAAGGGCGGGCAATTGCTTGAGTTGCGGACTGTCCCGCACGCCGTAGTTGGGTCCCGCAGGCGGCGTTGGATTGGCCAACGTGCTGGTGACTGACTGGAGCGTGGCGTGGACGGAGACATCCGAATCAAAGAGTGCGGGAACGCCAATCAGGCCGTACTCGTAGAAGATGTGCGTAGCGTTGGCGCCAACTGTCCGGTAGTAGCCCGGTTGTAGCCCTAGCACCGCGGTTTGGCCAGGTGGCGGCCGGGCAACCGAAAACGTGGCTCCGGGGGTCGGCTCCAGTACTTGCGTGATTTGATCGCCCTCGACGTACGTCACCAACTCGCCGCCCACCAAGGCAACCGGCGTGCGCGCGCCGTTCTCGGGAATATAACGGTAGGTGACGGTTCCGGGTTCAACCACACGGGATTCCGTGACCGTCTCGGTCTGGTTGGTTTCAGGGTTCGTGCGCTCAACCTCCACGTCCTCCGCCACGGGAGGCTTCACGGCTTCAATGCGAACCGGGAAGGGGAAGATGCGATCCTCCTGGATGACGGCGCCAACCGTCGGTTCACCCAGTGCCTGGGTCCATTCGCTGTAGCCGGCCTCCAGCACGGCGGGGGCCGGGCCAAAGACGCGCTCCCGGGCCGCTTGCTCAGTGAAGCTTGCGCGCGTGGTCACCTCAACGGTCTGGTTGATGCCCGCCTTCAGAACGGCGCGCTCGAACGCCAGGCCCAATCCGGAGTCGCCGGTGCCGGGGTGGAAGACGATCTGCACGTTGGAGATCGGCTGCCCCGTGGCCGGGTCTACGATCGGCTCCCCCGTGACAGGGTCGAAGGCCGAAATCATCGCCGTTGCCTCCAGCGTCTCGCCGGAGCCGAAGCAGCCGGAGAGGGCGGAAGCAGCCACGATGGCGAACAGGAGGAGCGTCTTTGAACTGGTCACAGAAACCACCGGGCCGCGCTGGGCCCTGAGCCGCGGACACGGGGCCGTGTGATATCCGTTTCGGGCGCCTCAGGAGGTGGGGCGGGGGCGTGGCCCAGGGGGGCGTTCGCTTCTGGGGTCCTCGGGATTGTAGTGGCCGTCGATAGCCTTTCGCTCCTCTTCAGTGACGATCTTCGTCACCCGCACTTCGAAGAGAACGTCGCGTCCCACCCAGTCGACCAGCAGGCTTGGGTGGCGTCCAAACAGCAGGTGGGTTTCGTTGGAACCCAGCACTAGGTAGGACCCCGGCTCAAGCCCGAGGGGCGCCGGAGCGGATGGCGCAACGACGAAGGTTGCATTGACGACTGGCTCCAGCACCTGCGTCATGTTGTCGCCATCCACGTACGTGATCATGATGCAGCCAACTTGGTCAACGGCGTCGCGCTGGCCGTCCTCGGGCACCAGGCGGTATGTGACATAGTCGCCATCGATGCTGTCCACGCGTGCCTTGTAGTACGGGGGCGCGTTGAAAATCAGGCCCGGTTCTGCTTCGACATCGTACTTGGCTTCGAACATGAGCCGGTGTTCGGTCTTGACGATGCCATGGGGGCCGTGGATACGGGGGCCCGCAACGTCGCCAGCAAAGGGTCCGAGATTCAACTGGCGCTGGAGCCGGTCGCCCTCGCGCAGCTTGGCCAGGGTTTCCATGAAGGCCGGGCCCAGGGGCGATTCGTCCACGCCCAGGCGCAGGGTTAGGGTACGGTTTTCGAAGGGCTGCCCCGTGGCGTTCTCGAAGATGACGTTGCCAGTGGCGGGGTCCCGCAGTGTGACGGTGACCGTGATGTCGTCGGCGCTGTCGAGGCGTGCTCCGTCGGTGCAGCCGGCCAGGCTGGCCATGAGCAAGCAAGCCACGATGGTGGCTCGAGTTCCGCGCCTTGCCCCACGTACCATTCAGTCTGGAGACTTCGGCTGATGATGAAAGCCATTGGGGTCGCCCCTGGCCGTGCTGGAGTTGGGTGGCTGCGTCAATGGCCGCCGTGGTCG
>JBFJVP010000164.1:0-6761 GCA_041624075.1 Thermoplasmatota archaeon
AGCCCCGGGCCGACCAGGGGACCGCACTCATGCAGGGGTGAGGGTAGCGTGCAGGGTTCGGCTGCCTGGCGAAACAAGCCCTGGGGGCCGGCGTCGGGCGCGTTGTCCTGGTCCCAGCTGGGGCGCTGGGCCCAATCTTCCATATCACTGGTCACGTCTTCGCCATTCAACTCGATCGTGTAGTTGGCCAGCGCTTCATTGAATTCGACGACGAAGCCCTCCACGGGCCGCTTGGCCCCGTCCCCAGGCAGAATGATGGGCCACGGCATGGTGAAGTCGCGCTCCACGGCGCCCGGGTCGTCGGGGCAGCCCAGTTCCGGCGGGCTGCCGCAGTTGTTGAGCCGTGCGATGCCCCAGAATCGGGCTACCTCCGCGCCGCTGGCGTCATAGCCGTGCACGGCCACGCCCAGGTCCATTTGCGGCGAGGTTTGGCCATTGGAGTTGATGGCGATGAAGAAGCCATCTTCCTTGTCGGCATCCAGGGCGTATCCCTCCAGGTAGAGCCCCGTGGCCCAAGCGGCGGGCGGTAGATCGCAGATGTCTTCGCCAACAGGGGTGTCGACGCCGAAGCTCAGGCCAAACGCCTCGATCTCGTCGGCGCGCTCGCCGATCACTTGGAATTGTAGCAGCAGCCGCCCGCTGACGTGGAAGACGCCTTGGTTGTCGGGTGCAATGTCAGGGTTGCGGATGAACAGATCCAACCCCTCCCCACACGACTGCACCGCCTGGCCCGCAGCCTGCGGTACGAGGTATAGAATCAAAACCAAGATCAAATAGCGAACCAGCCGGGCCACTGCCTGCCAGCAATCCCCTGTCGCACAAATGTTGCGGTCTACCAGTCGTCTCCTCGAGGGGTCCTGTGCCAGCGCCGAGTTGACCTGAGGCTGCATGCCACCGTCGCGTTGGGGCGCCATGCAATCGCGTGGCAGCCGGTTGGACGAAGGCTTCGTGCACCGGCCGCGGGAGGTCGCAGGAGGCCGCAAACGCAGCCTCCATCCGACGGGCGCGACGTCGCTAGGCGAGCTCGATCAGCACGGGCGCGTGGTCGCTGGGCGCCACGCCGGAGTCGCCCTTCTTCCGTTCGTCCCGATCCACTTCCACGCCAGTGCACCGCGCAGCCACCGGCGCCGTGCCCAGGCCCAGGTCAATGCGCAAACCCCACCCGCGGGCAAAGGCACCTGAGCGGTAATCCCACCACGTGAACACGCCGCCGTCGGGGGCAAAGGGCCGGTGCAGATCCTGGAGACCCCAATCCATCAGCCCACGCAGGCGTTCCCGTTCGGGCTCGGAGCAAAGGATGCGGCCAGCCCAGCGTTCGGGGTCATGCACGTCGCGGTCGTCGGGCGTCACATTGAAGTCCCCGACGAGAAGAACCTGGTCGCCAGGGTCGTGCTCGGCGGCGATGTGGCCCCGCAGCGCCTCCAGCCAGGCAAGCTTGCGCTCGTACGCAGGGTCGCCGACGGACTTGCCGTTGACGACGTACAAGTTGTACACCCACAGGTCGCCGAAACGACACGCCATCACGCGCGCCTGATCCGGGACGGGATTGCCAGCAAAGCCACGCGACACTTCGTCGGGCTGCTCGCGCGAGACGACGGCGACGCCATTGTACGTCTTCTGGCCGTGAGCTTCGATGTGGTGCTCCGTAAAAGCCAAGCGCGGAAACAGCCCATCCTCCACTTTGGTCTCCTGAAGGCACAGCACGTCCGGGCTGTGGCGCTCCAGGAACGCCTGGACGCGGGGAATGCGGGCTCGCAGGCTGTTGACGTTCCAGGTGGCGACCTTCACGCACCCGCCACCCAGAGCCTACTCTTCAAGCACGCGACCAACTCCTGGCGCGGCAAACCGGCCGGCCCATCGGCCCTAGTGGCACACGGGGTATTGGCTGAGCAGGCAGCGCACCACCCATTCGTACTCCTCGTACGTCTGGGCCACGCAGCCGGTTACCATGTCTACCGGCTTGCCGCCGGGGCAGGGCTGGGCCTCCACTTCCGCCGGTACGGCAACCAGGCAGACACACACGACGAGCAAGGCAAGAGCGAACTTCATCGAGGCGGCCAGTCAGGCGGCCCACTTGAAGGTCGTGCGTTTCCAACCTAGCGAAGGCTGTGGGCCTGCGCCGAGAAGGGCACGTCAAACATCGACGCCGATCAGTGGCAGTAGTGGTGCTGGCCGGTGCCGCAGCGTACGCCGTCGTGGATGTTGTAGTATTGGCCCAAAACGCAGGAAACCGGGTCCTTGATGATCAGCGTGCTCAGGCAATCGCTGGCATCGGGGTAAGCGTGGTCGGCGGCAACCACAGGTACAGCGAGAACAGCAGTGGCCAGCAGAGCAGCCACGAGGATGGACTTCATCGCGTACCTCCACGGCGTGGCTCGTTTCAAGGCCTTCGGCACAGCAACCTCGGCGGCCATAGGGGCAATGGAAGAAATTGAAAAAGTGGAAAAAAGACCCAGGCACCTAGTGGCCCGCGTGGCCAAAGTGGGGCATGTGCAGGTGCTCGTCCACGTAATCGGGCCGGGTCATCCAGGCGACGAAGCCCGCCAGGGCACCTAGGACCAGCGTGACACCGATCATCGCCCACTCCGCAGCAACCATGTGGGTGATGGTGGCGCCGATCATGTCGCCCACCAGCACAGCCGCCGCGTAGGGGGTCAACCGGTACCAGAGCACGGCCAAGCCCGCCATCAATTCAACGGCGCCGATCACGAGGGCAAACCATCCCGGATACCCCCAGTTCTCAAAGTTGGCTTGGGCCGCCTCAGGCCCGAGCAACTTGCTGGCCCCGGCCGCAATGAAGGCCAAGCCCAGAACAATCATCGCGCCGATCACGACGTAACGCTTGGCTCCCGTCTTCGGAATTTGTGGCATCGTTGACACCACGCAAGGCTGGCCGTGCGAGGGGGTAAGCCTTGGGTTGGAGCCGGAAATGGGCCGGGGCCCCGGCTGGACGATCGGCGGCTGCCGGGCTTCCAAATGGCTTTGGAGGGGGACGCCATGATCGTCAACTGTGACCCAACGGCCGGCGCCGGACCCCGCCGCGGCGCGGGAACGCGTGCTCAAGAAGGTGCGCGAAGCCCGCTTGCTCGCCGACGTCTCGCCCCAGAAAACCCTGGAAATGGGGTTCGGGATGATGGTCTTTGCACGGGACTTGGCGAAGGCGGCCGATGACAGCCGGTCCTGAGCGCGCGGCGCTGCTGTTCGATGAAGCCTGCCGCGAGGCCGGCGTTTCCTACGTTTATGTCGGGGGCCTCGCGGTCGTCGCCTGGGGACAACCTCGGGCAACGGGCGACGTGGAGACGCTGGTGGACCTGCAGCCGGCCGGCGTTGCGCCATTGGCAGCAGCATTCCAAAAGAGGGGTTTCAAGTTCGATCCCCGGGATTTCAGGGACGCATTCGATGATCATTCACATGTGACGGTGCACGACCCCGACAGTGGCTTTCATTTGGATATCAAACTGGCGCAGGATACGGACGAACAGCGGGAAGTGGCGAACGCGCGCGTAGTGCCGTTTCGCGGTGGCCACCTGCACATCGCCACACCGGAAGACACCATAGCATGGAAGCTTAGGTTTGGCTCCCCGCAAGCCCTCCAAGACGCCCGATCGATTCTGGTTCGCCAGGAGGGCCGGCTGGACGAAGCGAAGCTGCACGCCTTGGTGCGCCGACTTGGCGTCCAAGACATGCTGGATGAAGTCCGCGAAGAGTTGAGGGCGTTGGATAACGGGAGCTAGCATTTTTCTGCGCCACCCCGGCGGCCCGCCACGCGACGAGGCGGACGCCGGCTGACAGCTCCTACGACTCGCCGCCCGTCAACGCCTCCGCCGCCCCCTGCGCCGCCGCCAGAACGGCGTCAACGTCAAGGGTCTCGACGCGCCCCTCGGCCATCAACACCCGCCCATGAACCACGGTGGCGGAAACGTCGCGCCCGGACGTGGCGTACACCAGGTGGGACACGACGTCGTGGCGTGGAACGAGCTGCGGGCGACGGAAGTCCACCATGGCCAGGTCGGCGGTGGCGCCCTCGGCGATCCAGCCCAGGTCGGGGCGGTTGAGGGCGGCGGCGGCGTCGCGGGTCGCCATGTCCAGCACCCGCTGCGCCGGTAGGACAGTCGCGTCCCACCGGTGCTGCTTCTGCACGAGGGCCGCGAACTTCATGGATTCGAAGAGGTCGGTGGAGTTGTTGCTCGCAGCACCATCGGTGCCCAGGCCAACCACGACGCCAGCTTCCTGGAGTTCCGGCACGGGGCACACGCCGCCGGTGGCGAGCTTGAGGTTGCTGACCGGACAGTGGGCCACGGCCGCGCCGGCTGCCGCCATGTCGCGCACCTCGCCCTTGGTGATCCAGCCACAATGGGCCAAGACGGCGTGTTGGTCGAGGGCGCCGTACTCAGCCAGTTTGGCCACCGGCCGAGCGCCGCGATCCTTCTCCACGCCGTACACCTCCGTCCTGGTTTCCGAGCAGTGGGTGTGCATGGGCACGTCATACTCGCGCGCGATTCGGGCCGACTCCTCGTACGTCTCCGGGTTGCACGTGTACGTTGCATGCGGCGCCGGGCAGCCCTGGATGAGCGGATCGCGCAGCGTCGCCTTGGTGAACGCCTCGATGTCCTTCAGTTTCCTGTTTGGCTCGCCCGGCTCCGTCTGGCCGATGTCCACCATGCCCTCGCCGCACCACCCACGCACGCCCGCCTGCCGGACCGCCGGGGCAATGGCATCCGACTCCATGAAGTACATGTCAAGGAAGCTCGTGACACCCCCCACGATCATCTCCAGGCAGCCCAGATCAGCGCCCGCGCGCATCGTCTCCGGCGTCAGCTTGGCCTCCGCTGGCCAGATGCGCTCGTTCAGCCAAGGCTCCAGCAGCATGTCGTCGCCATACCCCCTGAAGAGCCCCATGGCCAAGTGGGTGTGCAGGTTGATCAAGCCCGGCAGAACCACTTGCCCAGTGCCATCGAGGGTGCGATCCGCCTCCGGCGCCTTGCCTCCAACCTGCACGATCCTGCTGTCCTCAACGTACAAGTCGCCCTGCACGACGCGGCGCTTCTCGTCCTGCGTAACGATGGTGGTGTTGCGGATGGCAATCGACGTAGAGCCCATGGACGGCGCCGGCAGGCCAGAGGGGTGCAAGGAGGCTTCGGGACCAGCCCTCGGTGGCCCGCCTTGGCTGGACCCAATGCAGCCGTGGCCGCCGGCGTTCGTGCCCAAGGACAACGGTGACTGGACGCAAGGCGCCGATGCCCGAAATGCCCATGTACGAGCGCCGATTGCGGCCTTCCGATTTCTGGAGGTCCAGGCGTGACTGACAACGACGAACCTACCGTGGAAGCGGTTTCGGAGGGCGGCCCGGCGCCGCTTGCACAGCTCACCGACGTCAGCAAGGCGTACGGTGAAGTACAGGCACTCGGCCCTCTTGACTTGACCATCGACGGCGATGTGGTGGGGCTACTGGGCCCCAACGGCGCCGGAAAGACCACCCTCATCCGCCTCCTGATGGGACTGCTGGCGCCATCGACGGGAAGTGTTGAGGTGCTGGGCCAACCCGTGGGCCAGGGCCTGCACGCCATGCGGCACCGCATCGGCTACGTACCTGAAGGCGACGCAGTGTTCCCGGGCCTCACCGGCGTTCAATCGGTCGCCTACGCCGGCCGCCTGGTTGGCATGGGCAAGGCGGATTCGCTCCAGCGCGCCCACCAGGTTCTGGACTACGTCGAGCTTGGGGAGGCCCGCTACCGCGCCGCTTCTGGATACTCCACTGGCATGCGCCAACGCCTGAAGCTGGCCCAGGCCCTGGTTCACGACCCGGAACTGCTGATTCTGGACGAACCCACGGAAGGCGTCGATCCCCATGCCCGCGACGATCTGTTGTCCCTGATCACGGAGTTGGCGCAGGAGCACGGCCTGCGCGTGCTGGTCTCCACCCACCTGCTGGCGGACGTGGAACGCATGGCCAGCCACGCCGTCGTGCTCGCCGGGGGCCAAGTGGCAGCCCACGGCTCCCTGGATGAACTGCGTGGCAGCGCCTCCCGTGGCCACGTTGTGCGCGTCAACGGCGATCCCCGCATCTTCACGGATCACCTGAACGCCGCAGGCGTGCCTTGGCAATCCGCCACGCCACACGTGCGGGTCGATCTGGAGGATCCACGCGAGGTCCTGCAACTGGTACGGGACTCCGGTCTGGTGGTCCGCCACTTGGCGCCAGTGAAGCTCGGCCTCGACGAAGCGTTCGAGCAAGCTGTTCGCGGAGGTGAAGTCGTTGCCTGAAGGTGTCACCCCGTACCCTCGCTGGGGCGGTGCCCTGGCCACTGGCGAACGATGGAGCGTCGTTGCCGCCGAGGAGTTGCAGCGCGCCTTCCGCAACACCTGGAGTTTCCTCGCCATCCTGGCCGGCCTCGCCTGGGGACTGGCATCCGTCATCGAAGTGGCCCAACTCAAGGAAACCGGCATCACGGTCCACGACCCTGCCGGCTATGTTGACATGCTGCAGCAGCTGCGCCTGTTCGCCTTGGCCGTGGCCGTGGTCGTTGGTGCCCCCACGCTGCTCGAGGATGCTCGCCGAGGGGCACTTGAGCTCTACCTGACGCGCAACCTGACCAGTCGCGGCTACATCATGGGCAAGGCGGCGGCGGTCATGGGTCTCACCACGTTGACCATGCTGGGCCCCGTGATCCTGTACTACATCGCCACCCTGATGTTCTACGACCAGCACCCGGACAACTGGCACGCCACGGCCGTCGCGTACGGCGCGCTGTACAGCATCG
>JBFJVP010000165.1:0-6751 GCA_041624075.1 Thermoplasmatota archaeon
AGCAACTGGGCGAGGAATGCTTGCCGGTGAGTCCCCTTCGGCACCAAAGGTTTGTCGCCAAGCGACATGCTGCGTATCGAGGTTGACGGCCACCAACTCCGCGCCAGCGGTTGTGTTGAAAAGGACAAAGGCAACGTCGGCGACGGCAGCTGCACCAACGCACTCTGCCTTGGCACTTGGCCACACTCGCCAGCTCGGGGCTTTTGAAGCAAGGTAATGCACCTCCAGGACGCCTGTATTCCAGCTGGAAGTCCGTTCACAGAGCAGCGCCAAACCTCGAGTTTGGTCGATGGCTTGTAGATCCAACCTCCGATTCTCGCACTCATGTTCCGCGACGATCTCCAAGTCGCTGCTGGCTCCAGCCGACCATAATACGCATGAATAGGTTTGAACCATCGCCTCGCTGCGGAAGCAAGTCATTCCGCACGAATGCCCACTTGAATTGCCTTGTACGGTCGTCTCCCACCTGCTCAGGAACAGGAGTTCCTGGGGCGTTGCCAAGGGCCCCTGACCAAGGACATCCAGGAATGTCGTACTGCTGTTGCCGTGACCCGACAACCGAGCCACGTCCAGCGGGGAAGGCAACTCGCGCACGCCCGCGTGATCAGCGCCACCCCCAAACTGCGTCCACGCCTGCGCAGCGGCCGTGGTGGGGAGAATCAACAGGACGACAAAGAAGGCGTACCGCTGCATATCCGTGAAGCTGAGGCTGGCGCAATCAAGATTGCTGCGACGCAACCGAATCAGGCGAAACTAACTGGTTACATGCGGCAACGCATCCAGTTCCCGGATCTTGGCGCGCAGTTTGCCAAACACGGTCAGTCCGATGAAGACGGCGGCGGCGAGGCTGAAGCTGCCGGCGATGAAGCTCGTGAAGTTGTAGACGGCGTGGAGCAGGACTGCGAGCAGGTAGTAGGGGAGCAGGTGAACCAGGACGTTGCCCCCCAAGAGCAGGCGGCTGTAGCCAAAGCCGAGCAGGGCGGAGGCGCCCGCGTGGAGCAGCAGGCTGCTGAAGACCCGCACGAAGATGGTGGCTACGGCGACTGTTTGGCCTCCATTGAAGAACGCGGTTATGCCGTACACCAAGTTCTCGGTGGCGCCGAATCCCAGGCCGATGGCGGCGCCGTAGACGATACCGTCTTCCAGTTCGCCGACGTAGCGCCGGATGCCGCCCAGTCCAAATCCCTTGGCGAGTTCTTCGACGAGGGGGGCGGCGACGACGGCTCCGATGAAGGCGGCGCTGAGGCCAAAGTTGCCGTTGGGGCGGGAAATGCCGAGGTCGAAGACTGCGTGCAACAGGATGGCGACGACGACTCCGAAGGTGCCACCGTAGAGGAAAGCACGCAGGACGGCGGCGAAGGGTTCTCGGTCGCGGCGTTCCTGACGGCGCACCCAGATCAGGAAGATGAGGCCCGGTAGCAGTGACATGGCGGCGAGGATGGCGAGCGTCCTGGCGTCGATCACACCGGCTCCAGGGGGCTGCCCGTGATAGTGCTGCCGTGCAAAGAGGCATTAGGGCGGCGCGGTGTGGAGGCGGCGTGACCGTGTACGTCCTCGATACGTCTCTGCTGTTGGGGGGCCGTGATCCTCCCCGCGATGGGTCGTGGGCGACGACGCCGGAAGCTGCTGCCGAGATCAGTCCCGGAGGCCGGGATGCGCGGCGCTTCGCGGATTGGCAGTCGGTTGGCCTGACCATTGCGGAGCCGGGGCAGGCGTCCCAGCGCGCGGTTACCCGGGTGGCTCGGGAGGCGGGTAACCTGGACCGCTTGAGTGGCGCTGATCGGTCGCTGTTGGGGTTGGCCCTGGAGCTTGGGGCGACGCTGGTGTCGGATGACTACACGATGCTGGATGTTGCGCGGAGGTTGGGGTTGCAGACCCAGACCGTCAACACGCAGGGCATTCAGGCGACCAAGGATTGGCAGCCGCGCTGCACGGGTTGTGGTCGGTGGTTTGCCGAGGCACCCAAGGGCCGGGAGTGCCCGGTGTGCGGCAGCCCCGTCAAGGACCGGGTTCGTCGCTAGGCCGCGGGGGAATCGGACCCAGCCGGGTGATGGCTGGGCCCAGGCAACCAAGGCCAAGTAGCTGGGCCAGGATTGCCGGCCCGATTGCATGAGCGACACCCTTGAATCGGTTCTGCACGAAGAGCGCACGTTTCCCGTTCCCAGGCAGTTTGCCGGTGGGAAACCCAACCTGGATTCGAAGCTGCATGAGCAGTTGATGCGACGGGCGGCGGCAGATCCGGCGGGTTACTGGCTCGACATGGCCCGGGAGCACCTGCGCTGGGTGCGTGAGCCGACGGAGTCGCTGGATGACTCCAAGCCGCCGTTCTTCAAGTGGTTCTCCGACGGGCAGTTGAACGCAAGCGCCAACTGCCTGGATGTTCACCTGGAGGGGCCAACGCGCAACAAGGCAGCCATTGTCTGGGAGGCCGAGGATGGCGAGGTGCGCACGTACACATACGCGCAATTGCACCGGGAAGTGTGCCGATTTGCCAACGCGTTGCGGGGCTTGGGCCTGCAGGCCGGCGACCGGGTGGCCATCTACATGCCCATGGTTCCCGAAGTGGCGGTGGCCATGTTGGCCTGTGCGCGCATCGGCGCTCCCCATTCCGTGGTGTTTGGCGGCTTTTCGGCCACGGCGCTCAGCGACCGCTTGAAGGACACCGGCGCGAAGGTCCTGATCACGGCCGACGGCGGCTACCGGGGCGGCAAGATCGTTCCTCTCAAGCAGAACTCGGACGAGGCGTTGGCGGCCGGCGGCCACGCGGTGGAACACGTTGTGGTGCTGCGCCGCACCGGCCACGATGCGCCCATGCACCCTGGCCGGGATCACGATTGGAGCATGCTGGTGGCGGAGGAGTCGGCGGTTTGCGAGCCTGCCGTGGTGGACGCGGAGCATCCGTTGTTCGTCCTGTACACGAGCGGGTCGACGGGCAAGCCCAAGGGCATCCAGCACGGCACGGGCGGCTACATGTTGTGGGCGAAGTTGACCAGCCAATGGGTATTCGACATCAAGCCGGACGACGTCTACTGGTGCACGGCGGACGTTGGCTGGATCACGGGCCACACGTACATCGTGTATGGGCCCCTGGCGGCGGGGGCGACGATGGTGATGTACGAGGGCGCGCCGACTTACCCTGAACCAGACCGGTTCTGGGATGTGGTGGAGCGCCATGGCGTCACGATCTTCTACACGGCCCCGACGGCCATCCGGGCCTTGATTCGTGCTGGGGACGAGTGGCCCCAGAAGCATGATTTGTCCAGCCTGCGCCTGCTGGGAACGGTGGGTGAGCCCATCAACCCGGAGGCTTGGCTGTGGTACCACCGCGTCATCGGTAAGGAGCGCTGCCCGATCGTGGACACGTGGTGGCAGACGGAGACAGGCGGCATCATGATCAGCCCCCTGCCGGGAATCACGCCGACCAAGCCCGGGTCGTGTACGCAGCCTTTGCCGGGCATTGACGTGGCGATTCTGGACGAGGAAGGCAAGGAGATCACGGCTCCGGGCCAAGGCGGGTACCTGGCGATTCGCAAGCCGTGGCCCAGCATGGTGCGGACGATCTGGGGCGATGACGAGCGCTTCGTGGAAACCTATTGGAGCAAGTTCGACCGCAGCACGTACGTCGTGGGCGACACGGCGCACCGCGATGCGGATGGCTACTGCTGGATTCTGGGCCGCTTCGATGATGTGTTGAACATCAGTGGTCACCGGCTGGGCACCATGGAGGTGGAATCGGCTCTGGTGGCTCACCCCAAGGTCGCGGAGGCGGCCGTCGTGGGGCGACCCCATGAGGTGAAGGGTGAGGCGTTGTGCGCTTTCGTTGTGCCGGCCAAGGGCGTCGTGGGCGATGAGGCCATGATACAGGAGTTGCGGGAGCATGTGGCCAAGGAGATCGGGCCCATCGCCAAGCCCGACGACATCCGGTTCGCAGAGGGCCTGCCCAAGACGCGCTCGGGCAAGATCATGCGGCGCTTGCTGCGCTCGATTGCCCGCGGCGAGGAGATCACGCAGGACATCAGTACGCTGGAGGACGCTGGCACGGTCGCCAAGTTGCAGCACTAGGGCCCTGGCGCGGCGCGCGCTGCGTCGTTGCGGTTTGCCGCTCGGCGTCGGCGTGGCGTGCTGGACCGGGGCCTGCGAGCATGCCAACCGCGGGTATGGTTCTGGGCCCGTCCAGCTTCGGGGCCGCAGCGGCGTGCCCGGGCAAATTCATGCCGGCCTGGCCGATGAACCATCCTCTGCGGTTCCGTGTGGCATCTGGCTTTTACCACACCACACCACTAGGTGCCAGCCTTGAGCACACGTTCAGACTAGGGCAATGTTTCGATTCTAGCCACATCTAACATAACTGTTTCGCCACCCTTAGCTAAATTGTTACCATCGCCTCTAAGAATGGCGGGGTGTCGGCGAGCCCATGCCTGGATTCACCGGCAAGCCAACGGCCGCCCTGCTTCTTGCAGCGCTGCTCATCTTTGGTCCCCTGCAAAGCCACGCCACCGGCGCGCCCCTCGTCGACCTGGACGTTGACGCCAACCGCGACGCCATCATCGACGACGCAGACGAAGCTCTCGAAGACACTTGGAGCGCCACCCACGGCGCCCTCTACCTCGTCAACTACGACGACGATGACCAAAACGGCCGCTCCGACAGCCTCGAAATGGACGAACAGAGCGGCGAACCCATCAACGTCGACGACCGCATCAACGGCGCCGCCGACGCCCAAGACCTCGCCCAGATGGTCGTCACCATCCCCGCCGGCCTCGCCATCGACAGCGTCGTCCTACGCAGCCTCGACGGCGACATGAAAGCAGTCCACGTGTACTCCGAGATCGCTGACGGCGCCCGCGCCATCTGGGGCGGACCCAGCGAAACCGCCGACAGCGTCGACCTGACCAGCGTCGTCGGCACCGGGACAACCATCCTCGGCCTGGAAGGCCTGTTCTACAGCTGGACGCGGCCGAACGCCTACGGCGGCACCTTCCCCAACGGATTCGACGGCGTGGTCGAGCTCCGCCTCGAAGTGACCTTCGTGGGCGGCGCGGTGGCCACCGACGACGTGGTGCTCACGGCGGCCCCCTTCATCATGCTCCCCAACACCCAGGACGCCGAGCAGGTGTTCGAGATGGTCGCCGGCCGCATGATCCCAGGCTCCACCGGCTACTCCGGCGGAGAACGCTGGACCCAGGACCACGTGGAAATCGGCTACTCCCAGGTGCCCGGCAAGGACCCCATGACCGTCGTGTTCCGATTGCCCTACGAGCGCTTGCCCGGCGACAACCTGCCCTCCTGGCCCCAGGAATTGGTGCTCGGCCCCAACAAGGCGACTTTCCTGCTGGAATACGCCCTGGGCGGCGGCTCCGGCGACTACGGCGGCAACATCGAACTCATGCCCCCCACCGCCAGCCACCCCCTGGGCCGCATCATTGTGGGCAACACCATCAGCAACGACCTGTTCCGCTTCTTCGAGGACCAACTGGTCCAGACGCCCTTCCCCAAGAACACCGTCGACACCAACTGGCTCGCCGTGGGCCACATCGACGAGATCTTCGGCTTCATCGGCGACGGCGCGGGCGGCTTCGTGGTCAACTACGCCGACCCCCAGGGTGCCTACGACATCCTCAACAGCCCCGTCCACGACTTCTCCGACGACGCCCTGTTCTTCGCCCCCGGCCAGACCAGCGCAGGAGCCAACCTGCAAGTCTCGGCCGCGTACTGGGACGGTGTTGACGCCGACTTGGGCGGCGCCGACTTCGGGTACGCCACCTACATGCGAATCTACGACGGCACCGGCGCCGGCCAGATCGCGGAAGTCACCGACATCATCGGCGACAGCATCTACATCGACCGCGTGTGGCGCCCCGTCACCCCTGAAGACCTTCAAGCAGCCCTGGGCCCCGCGGGCGGCTTGGCATCCATCTTCGTGGACTGCGCCGACCCCTGCACAGACTACGTCTCGGTCAGCAGCCCCACGTGGTTCACCATGCCCGACCAGACCAGCCGCTTCGTCCTGTTCGAGGACACAAAGTGGTGGTACCCCTCCGCTCTCTGGATCAACCCTGAGGAACTGACCGACAACCTGCTGCGCAGCATGCCCGCCGCCATCACCGTCAAGGAGGTCCTGGAGTCGACGCAACTGGGCACCGTCAACGACGCCGCCATCGCAGCCGTACAGGGTTCCATTGCCCGCATCCAGCAAGAAATGGGCGCCGAGGCCCCCGTCTTCAAGGGCTTGCCCGACCTGTTTCTAAGCCTCTACCCCGACGGCGACGACCGCTACGCCGTGGCCATGACGCCCGGCGCCGTCAACTACCAGCCAGTGGGCGGCATCGCCTACGTCCCCGCGGCCTTCGGACCCACCGACGCCCATGGTGTCGACGCGATTGAGGAAGCGATCCTGGCCAACATCCCGTCCCAGGTCACCCTCGTCGATGACTGGGACGAATACCACCGCCTGCTGGGCGAAGTGCACTGCGGCACCAACGTCATCCGCGCACCCTACGCGTTTGACTGGTGGAGCTGATCACCTGGATCCCTCATCCCCCTCAACCGCCGCAGACCCACCCTAACCCTTGAAATCGACTTTCTTATGGGTTCCGTCGCAAAATGGCTTGTTGGCCGACTGGCCGCAGCGACACAGAAACATGGTCGGCTTGGATTCGACCTCGTCGCCATCGGCATTGAGCAACTTGGCGCCCTCCACCTTGTACGGTCCGTCGGGCGTGGGAGTGATGGTCGCCATGCCATTGGCCAC
>JBFJVP010000166.1:0-6742 GCA_041624075.1 Thermoplasmatota archaeon
CTTTCGAAGCGAGGCACGCCGCTGCCCGGGCGGTGTCGACTTGTTTTTCTTTTGGGGCAAGCGTGGCGTGGCATGGCCAGTCCCAATGAGGTTCTCGCGGACAACCTGCGCGAGGCCCTCGGCGCCACGCAGCGGATGTTGCTCCAGGGGACCTTGGCCTCCGTGGTCTTCATGCTGCTGGCCATGGATCCACCGGGTCGGCCGGACGGTGCAGCCGTGGCCTTCGCGCGCATGCTTTCGCTCATGGTGGCCTTGGTGACGGGTGCCATGGCGGCCGTGGCGGCGCAGCAGGCTTGCCGCGTGCAGATGATGTTGCGACGCTCCACGGCCCTGCACAACGCCATGGTGACGTTTCCGTCGATCATGACGGTGGCTTCGCCCTTGCCCCGGCTGTTCTTCGCGTTGGCGCCGGGCTTCATGCTGGCGGCCGGGGCGCAAATGGTGTGGCTTCAACCCGGCGCCAGTCCGCTCCTATGGCTGGTCGTCGTGGCCGTAAGCCTGCCCTACGTGGTGCTGGGTTGGCTCGTGCGCCGGCCGATGCGCCGCGTCTCGTTGGCTGGCATCTAGTCCCGGTCCGACCACCATCACGCCGTCGTGATTCCATTCGGCCTGACGCGAATCGGGCCCTCCGATGCAGGGTGGCGGAACCATGAACCTCGTCCGGGAAGCGGTTCACCTTTGCAGGGCGACGCAGAGCCCCTCGTCCAGCCGCCACACCCGATCGCCCCACCGCTCGGCTTCGTCCCGATCGTGGGTGACCCACAACGCGGCGACGCCTTGTTCAGAGAGCAAGTGCTTCACCTGGGGCCCCAGCGCGTCCCGCAGATCGCGGTCGAGGGCGCTAAACGGCTCGTCCAGCAGGACGACGCGGGGCTTGGCGGCCAGGGTGCGAGCAAGGGCAACGCGTTGCCGCTGGCCGCCCGACAGCTCGTCGACTGGAGCCTCCGCCCGCTTGGCCAACCCTACTAGGTCCAGCCAGCGCTCTGCCTCAGGGCGACGATGCCTGCGCGTTACGTGGCGGTAGCGTAGGCCAAAGGCAACGTTCTGCCATGCATTCAGGTGCGGAAACAGCGCTGCCTCCTGGAAGAGGAAGCCGACGCCGCGTTGATGGGGCGCCAAGGCATCGAGCGCCTCCGAAGCCCAACTGACCGTGCCGGAGTAGCCTCGCTCAAGGCCCGCAATGCAACGCAGCAGGGTGCTCTTGCCGGAACCGCTGGCGCCCAGCAGGAAGCCAGACTTGCCTGCGGGCACGTCCAGGTCAATGCCCCGCAGCACCGCCGGCTGGCCCGGGTAGGCAAAATGAAGCCCTCGAACCTCCAGTCCTGCACCTGAGCTCACAGGTCACTCCTCCCAACGTCGCGAAACCGTTCGACGGCAATGTAGCTGAGGGCCGCCAGGGCTCCCAGGACGCCAGCCAGGGCATCCTTCTGGGCTTGCAGCAGAGCATTGAAGGGCACGTCGTGCTGGGTGATCCAGATGCTGAGGGCCATGTTTTCAGGGCGCATCAGGATCAAACTGGCGCCAAAGTCGCCAAGGCTCATGGCGGTCGCCAGGCCGGCGGCGGCAATCAGGGGGCCCCTCAGCAGGGGCCAGTGAACGCGCCTTGCCACCGCCAGGGGGCTTGCCCCCAGGGTGGCGGCCACTTCGTCCAGGCGGCGGTCACGCAGGTCCAGGGCAGGCAGCAACACGCGCGCCGTGAAGGGGAATCCCACCAGGGCGTGGGCGAGCACGATGACCGTGCGGGTGCCGCGCAGATCCAGCCAGCCGGTGGCGCCAAACGTGATGAGGTAGCCGAAGCCGATGAGGAGACTGCTGGTGCCCAGGGGAAGCGCCGCCAGCAGTTCGGCGATGCGGCGCCATGGCCCACCCACGCTGCGTACGCCGTATGCCAGCAGCAGCGTGAGGCCCAGGCTGATGGCGGCGCTGGCTGCCGCGTACAGGAGGCTCAAGCCGATGGCTCCGCCGAGGCTGAAGCCCGTCACGTGCGACGGGTGGCTGGCATCCAGGATGGCTCGCCACGGCTCCAGGCTCCAGGAACCACGCACACGAAAGCCGCCTGCCAGGACCGCCAGCGCGGGCGTCAAGCCAACTCCCAGCAGGAGCCAACTGGCCGCGCGGTCAACGGGCGTTCCAGGAGGAGGCGATCGGGGCACGTCGCGGGGCACGTGGCGCCGTCGCAGGGCCAAGTAGCCGGCCAGGAGCAACAGGTTGAGGACCAATTGCAATACGCCGAGAACTGCTGCCCGGTCGTAGCGTGGAAAAGCACCACGGAGGTTCTGGTAGAGCATGGTCTCCAGCGTCGCCACCTTGGCCTGACCCATCAGGAGGACCACGCCAAAGCTGGTGAAGGCGAACAGGAACACCAACAGGGCCACGCTGGCGATGGCGGGTGCGAGGGCTGGAACGGTGACCCGCCAGAACGCCGCCCGGCTGCTGGCGCCAAGAGTCTGTGCCGCGTCCTCCAATCGGTGAGGCCGCGCCTCCAGGCTGGCGTGCAGCAGGCGCGCCGCGAAGCCGTAGTTGTAGTAGGCGTGGGCAATGATGACGGCCCCCATTGGCCCAACGGCGCCCAGAACATCGATGCCCAGGGCCTGGGTCCAGCCCGCCGCCCCAAAGACCTCCTGGATGCCGTACACGACCACGAACACCGGCAAGACGAAGGGTGCCGCGTGCACCGCCATGTGCAAGCGCGTGAACGGGATGCGCCGCCGGTGATAGAACCAGGCCAGCGGCAGCGCCAGCGCCATCGTCAAGGCGACGCTTCCGATGGCTTGCTGGAAGGCGGTCACGATGCGACTACGGGCGTAGGGAGAGTCCAGCCACTGCCACGCAGCAGCAGAGAACGACCCCTTGAGGACCACCGCCAGCGGGTAGGCAAAGAACACGCCCAGCAGGAGAGCCGGCCCGACCAACAGGGCCAAGCCGGCCGTTCCTGCCCGTGGACTCAGGCGCACTCGTATTGCTCGCAGAGGGTCGTCCACTCCAGCACCCAGCGCTCCAGCTTGGTACCGATCTCCTGGTAGTCCAGGTTGGCCAATTGCCGGCTCGTCGGGATCGGGTCCTTGCCATCGTAGGTGCTGCTGACATCAACCGACGGGACCACCGGGTAGACGGCGTTTTCGGGAGCAGCCAGCTCCTGGAACGCATCGGTCAGGGTGAACTCGATCCACGCCTGGGCCGCCGCCAGGTTCTGGGTTCCACGGGCAATGGCCATGGTCTGGATCTGGTGGAACACCGACTCATCGTCCAGCAGCACGTCCGGCAACCGGTCGGGGTCGCTCATGTAGTGGCCACCGGGCTCCCACTCGCCGGTCGTGCGCGGCACCACCTCGTCCCAGTACCACTCGTACGCGGGACTCTCCGTGTAGCTGGTCACGATGGGCCGGTCACCCAAGTGGCCCTCCTCCCAGATGCCGTAGCCGCCCGAGAAGTGGATTTCGTACGCCGTACTCCAATCCTCGGTCACCTTCAGGCCGCCCGCAAACAGATCGCGCCAGTAGTCGCGCCAGTCGTAGTCGTCGAACTCGCCAAAGCGTGCGATCGTGCTCAGCATGAAGCCCAATCCAGGCGTACTGAAGCGCGGGTCCTGGGTCACGAACAGGTCGGCGTGGTTGCGCACGTCGTGCAGGGTGGTGATGGTAAGGTTGTCCATCTTCGGATGCAGGGTGTCGATGTTGAGGGCAATGTAGCCGTGGTCCACAGGCGTGGCGTACCAGGGGCCCGAGAAGAACACATAGTCCTCGGCGATGCGGTCGGCCAAGACCGGCTGGTACGGTCGAAACACCCGATCCCTGATCGCCTCCTGCAAGAGGATGTTGTCGATGCCGTACACCACGTCAAAGGTGGGCTTGTCCGCTTCCAGTCGGGCCCGCTCCAGCATGCTGCCCGTGTCCGACTCGGAGATGTGTGTCACCGTGGCACCGGTCAGTTGCTCGAAGGCCTCGGCAGCCGAATCAAAGGCGGCAAAGGCGCCGTGGTCGAGGATGGTCAGGCTCACACCCTCCAGGCTCGGCCAGTTCTGCCCATCGAAGCCCATGTCGGCATAGGTTTGCTCGTCGGCTGCGGGCTGCCCCAGGCAACCGGCGAAGCCAACCAACAGGAGCAGGACAGGGGCGCACGTCGTTTTGGAAATCATGTCAAGTCACCAAGAAATCGTTGATCTGAAGGAGGGCGTCAACTACGCCCAGCGCGTCGGGGCCACCCACATACAGGCACGGCTCGATGCCGAAGGCGCCTGGATCATGGACCAAGGCAAGACCGCCGCCCGGGCAGGCCGCTGCTGCGGTCTCGGCCGCCGCCAGGACCGGCTCATCAACATCGTTGGCATCGCCACGCAGCGCCTCGACGGGTCGGCCAAGATGGCCGGCAGCAGCAGCCACATCGGGCCCCCCGCGGACACTGGCTGCAGCACCAAACGACGCATCATGCGCACGCAGCCGCAGCAGCCATCCCGCCAAGTGCCGGCTGGCCCCAAAGGCAGGAGGCGCGGGGCTGATCAGGCGATCGCCGGCAGCAACGATGCGCGCGGGATAGCTGAGTACCTGGTCGGCAGAACTGGCACCGACGCGGGCTCGGGCGAGATTCAAGCCGATCTGGGGCACGATGGCGAGGGGACGGTGGGCTAGCAGGCGCTGCTCGGCGGCCAACAGGTCCTGAAGCGCTTCGCTGGCCTCCGGCTCCCCAGGTGTCAGCAGGTCGCACCACACGGAACGCGTGTCGCCTCCATGGCGCAGGCTCTGAACCAAGTCCGCCGCCATGCGCAGGACGAGGACATCTGCATCCGGCTCCTGGCCCAAGTACCGGCTGACCATGCCCTGACTGACGCCTAGGGCCTGAGAAGTGCGGGTTTGGCTCCAGCCCGCTTCCACCAGTTGCCGCGCGGCAACAGCGCGCACGCGCGGAAACACGCTGTCGGCCAAATGGAAGCAAGGCGGCAGGGCCACGCGTGCGCGAGCCCAGACCACTATTACAGCGTTATCACCGACTCATACTTGGCGAATGAACGCCCTATGAACGGCGAATGCACTCGCGTCTCAGGATTGCTCAGTCGACACCGCAGCAGGCGACACCGACAAACTGGCAAGCGTTTCCTCGGGGAGATCCGTCACATAGTACCGAATCTGGGCGCCATCAGGAACCGAGCGCAGGAGACCAGCCGTCTCCAACCGGCGCAGATGCCAGCGAATCGTACCAGGGTTCATCTTCAACGCATCAGCCATCGAGCGCTGGTTGCTGCCCGGCGTCGCCATCAGGAACTCCAGCACCCGCACCGCGTTGGGGTTGCGCAGCGCCGCGTTCTGCAAGGCACGCTCCTTGGCCTGCACGCCACCCTCCGTCGGGTAGTACAGGCGCCGGCCCTGGACCTTCTGGGTCTTCACCAGGTTCGCCATCTCCAGCTTGCGCAAGTGCCACTGGGTGTTGGTAACCGCCGTGTCATGCCGGCTCGCCAACTCCCGCAGGTGCAGGCCAGGTTCCTCGCGCAGAACCGCCAACAACTGCTCCCGCAGCGGGTGCTCCAAGACGTTGTCTTTGTCGATGTGGCGCAGACCACCCACGCCGAGGTAATACGCCAAGCCAGCCAGCGCCGCCAAGCCCACGCTTCCGGCCGTCAGTCCCCAAAGGAGACCGCTGCCAAATACGGAATCGTTCTCGTCACCAAACAAGTCGGTGATGTCGGCTGCCGCCACTGGTGCGCTCGCGACCAAGACGGCCGCGACGGGCAGGGTAATGATCGCAATTGTTCGCTTCATGGAATTCCTCAGTCTGACGCCACCGGAACAGGCGCCTTGGCAGAAACGACGCTCCCGTCAACGGGGCGCCCCTCTGCCGCCTCAAGTGCCTTGACGCCAAGGGGCGTCGGGTACAGGAGTCGGTCGGTCTCACGCACGAGCTCCTCCACGAGCCCGCAGTCGCGCAGCTTCCGCAAGTGCCACCGGACATTGCCCGGGTTGAGCGACAAGCGGTTGGCCAGCGACTTGGTGCTAATGCCGGGATCCCGGCTAATGAATTGGAAAATGTGGCGTGCGTTCTCGTTGTGAATCGCCGTCACGGCCCGGCTCACCCGCTTCATCTCCACGCCGCCCTCGACGGCATAGAAGACGCGGTAGCCATTGGCGTGCTCGGATTGCACGAGTTCGGCCGATTCCAGCTTGCGCATGTGCCACAGGATGCTGGAGGTCTTCATTCCGAATTCCTCCGACAGTTTCTTCAGATGAACGCCCGGCGTCGCACGCACGAAGCCATACAACATCGCGCGCTGCGGGTTCTTCAATGCCTCCTTCGGGCTGATGTAGCGCGTCACCAGTGCAAAACCAGTCAAACCGACGCCAGACAGCAAGACACCGGCCAAGCTCGCAACCGCGATCCGATTGCCAAACGCGGTCCGAATCCGATCGGCGAAGCTCTCCTCGCCATCTTGGGGCGGCGGCGGCGTGTCCTTGCCACCTTCTTCCTCACCGTCCAGGAGGCCAGGTAGTTCAGGCCCCAGGTCGCCAGGAGGTGTACCGGCCTGCTTGATCTGGGCTACCACGGACTCCAAGTCGCCAGGGATCGCAGGCTCGGGGCCGGAGCCATCCGCAGATACGACGGGTGCCAGGAACAGAAGTCCCAATGTTGCCCAAATAAGCCTCCGATTCATCGGAAAATTCTCCGTTACTCCGTTGTCTGGTTTGAGCGAATAAGTACTTTGCCTCATCCGCACTTGAACCGATTGCCCCCGAGACATGCCGGCGCCCTTTGCTCC